>JAFUKK010000181.1 GCA_017473665.1 Lachnospiraceae bacterium | reverse complement strand
AGATACAATCTGTTCTGGGACAATACCCCTTTTTGCACGATGCTATTCGTGGACTGGGCCCATCAGGGCAAGGGTTATGGTAAGGCCTTGATGGCTCACTGGGAAGAGGATATGAAAAAGGCGGGCTACGGGATGCTGATGACCTCCACCCAGGTGGATGAGGAGGCCCAGCATTTTACAGAAAAATCGGGTATCAGGACGCCGGCGGATTTGTGGTGAATATCCCCGGTTATGAGCAGCCCATGGAAATGATAATGGTGAAAGGAATCTAAGAAGATGAACCATATCCGACAGATGGAAGAACGGGATGTATCCCGGGTGGCAGAGATTTTAATATTTAACAATAGAATTAATTTTTTCCCCATCTTTCAGTGCGAGGAGTATTCCTTTGGGGAGCTGCAGGTGGTGTCCCTTGCCAAGGAATACCTGGCAGACCCGGAGCGAATGCAGCAGACCTATGTGTATGATGACGGTATCGTCCGGGGGATGATTCACATTAAGGATGATGAGGTCGTGAAGCTGTTTGTAGACCCCTTTTTTCAGAATCGTGGTATCGGGGATAAGCTGCTTCAATTCGCCATCGAGCAACACAAAGTCACTCATTTATGGGCCCTGGAGAAAAATGTACATGCCATCAGCTTTTATCAACGGCACGGATTCCGGGTGACGGATGAGAAAGTATTTGAAGAGGATACTACCGAGTATCTGGTGAAGTTGGTACGGGATAAATTGTAGTGGGAAATATTACAGTAAGTGGTGGATGATAGTCTGCGGAAAGAGAGATAATTATGATTACCATTTTGACAAGCTCCATGGGAGGCTTTATAAAGAAGGACGGAGAGAGGTATCCGGTCCTCTTTTCGGACACCAATAGGTACGGAGAAAATATACATAAATACTGGAAGGATGGGGCCAAAGTCATGATTATCAGTGCCTTTCCCGAGAATGTGGAAAAAAATGATAGTGTAAGAGATCTTTTGGCAAAGGTATTTGTATTCAATGGATTGAATGTGGCATCTGTGGAAAACTGCGATTGCAGAAATGAGCAGGAGCTTACAGACTTAACCCGGTATGACGTAGTGATTTTGGCAGGGGGTCATGTACCTACCCAGAATGCTTTTTTTGAGAGATTGGGTTTAAAGCAGCTATTACAATCCTTTGACGGTCTGCTGATTGCTTGGAGTGCAGGCTCCATGAATTGTGCGGAAACCGTATATGCACAGCCGGAAGTGGAGGGTGAAGGTATCGACCCGGACTATCGGAGATTTATCCCCGGATTGGGCGTGACCCAAACCATGATTATCCCGCATTTTCAAGATGTTCGGAAGGATATTGTGGATGGACTGAGAGTCATTGAAGATATGGCTTACCCGGATAGTATGGGCCGGGAGTTTCTGGCACTGAATGACGGAAGCTATCTTGTTTTCGCGGATGGTGTGGAGATCTTATATGGGGAGGCGTATGAGATCAAAGATGGCAGCATGTCACAGATATGCAGGGATGGAGAAAGTATCATATATTCTCCAAAATAAAGCAGGAGGAATTAGTATGTTGCAGTTGAAGTCCGCAAACCTTGAGGACATCGAAAAAGAATACCTTTTTGTCAAATCCATTCCCGTAGATGAAAACGGATTTACCAATGATTGGCATGGCATTTCCCGAGAGAATTTTGACGAAGCATTAAACTCTATGATTGCCTGGTCTAAGGGTGAGAAACTACCGGAAGGATATGTGCCGGAGACCTTTCTATTTCTTTGGGAGGGGGACCAAATTGTAGGTCAGTTTCGTATCCGTCACTATCTGTGCGAGAGTCTGGTGGAAGGTGCAGGGCATATTGGTTACTTTATCTCCGCCGAATATCGGGGGAGGGGCTATGGCACAGAAGGTTTACGTTTAACCTTACAGGAAGCCCGAAGTATTATTCCTGAGGACGAGATTTATCTGCGGGTAAACAAGGACAACCCCGCATCCCTTCAAGTGATGTTACATAATGGGGGTTACATTCATCATGAAGATGAGAATAAATATTATGTGAGGATTCAGAAATGACAAAAATAGATAAGAATGATGCAAAACAGGAGGCCCTGGTAATTTCCATTAAACGGGAAGAAAATGAATTCCCCAAGCGGTTTGCTTCCTATGTGGAAAAGGACTATGGCATTCTGTTTTATATGGAGGACAACAAGGATTCCTACGACGGCAATCATGCCTGTATTTATCCGGAGAAGATTACGGATCTGGGTGCGGTTTTAGATGATATTGCCGCCTTTTATGGAAAGCTGGGCATGCGGGCATCCATTTATCATCCCTTTGTGCCGGATTATTTCAAGGATAACGAGGGGATTTTAAATGCCCATGGATTTACCTATACACCGGAAGAAGAGCACCGGGTGATGCTATTGACTGCGGAGAATGAAATTACCTCACCGAAGCGACTGGATATCCGGGTACTCCAGGAGTGGGATGAGCGGGTGGCCACGGATATCCTAATTCCCAGTGGTGAGCCCTGGGAGGTGGATGTGACCCGGAAGCGAATGGCACAGGAAGGTACTTACCTGTTTGTAGGCTATCTTGATGGCAAGGCGGTGGTATATACCGACATCCATAAATCCGAGTATGGCAATACCCGTTTCGATTATATTGTGACAGCCAAAGAGCATCGGGGTAAGGCATATGCTAGCGAATTGTTGAGTTTTGTGATTGAGTACTGCAAAGAAAGGGATTTCCCCATGTGTTGGCAGTGGGCAGGCCCTTCGGAGCATATTTGCTACCGGGCTGGGTTCCGGGAGGCATTTTCCATGGAGGCAGGCTTTGCCAGTGGACCGGAGGTGAACTAATTGATTTCAAGATTAAAAGAGCAATTAGCAATAGAACTAAACGGTGCAAAAGAAGACTTTGATAAAACTACGAATACAGTCACAATTTTAAGCGAAAGTAGCTGTAAACGAAGAAATATTACAAATGATTTGTTCTTATTTATGGCTTGCTTTGGAAAGGGAGCCGTAGTCGCCGTTGATAAGGAGCTGGAAGCTTTTATGACAAAGTATCTGAAAGATATGGATGGGTTCAGATGCTTTGACATGCCGCTTGATGTGCTGGAGAAGGAACTGAAAAAGCATGGAGTCGTTATAAGTGAAATAGAGGAGCTCTATTTGTTGGAAAGTATGGAAGTTAAGTCCATTCATACGACACTCGACTATGAAATACTGGAAGGCGACGAAGTCAAAAAGCTATATAATGACGACAGATTTCACATGGCATTAGGGTATTCCCGGGAATATGAACGGAAAGATATGCTGGCAGTGGTAGCATATGACAAAGGTGAAATACTGGGAGTGGCCGGTGCCAGCAATGATACGGATCAAATCTGGCAGATTGGACTTGAAGTAGTCTGTGAACATCGGGGTCATCATGTGGCGACAGATATAGTCAAAATAATCTCCAATGAAGTGTTGAAAAGAGGAAAGATCCCATACTACGGAACGGCCTGGTCAAATATTGCATCCAAGCGGGTTGCAATTAACGCGGGCTACAAGCCCGCGTGGGTAGAGTTGAAGGCAAGGAAATGGGAATAGGAGGAGTAAAGACATATGAAAGCAATCCTATTAGATATGTATGGCGTGATCATCAAGCAGACGGGAGATGACTTTGTGCCCTATGTGCAGCGCACATTTCCAAATCTCAGTGAGGCGGAAATTTGTGAACACTGGTACAAAGCGGACTGGGGTGAGCTCTCTTCCCTGGATGTATGGCGGATATTGGGCTTTACAGGGGATTTGGAGCAGGTGGAAAAGGAGTATTTGGACATCCTGGAGCTGCAGGAGGGATTCCATGAATTTGCAGCTGCTGTAGGTGAAAAATATAAGCTGGCCATTATTTCTAATGACTCTAGCAGATGGAGCAGGTACATACGGGAAAAATTCGATATCAATCAATATTTTGATGTCATCAGTATCAGTGGGGATTTAAAAATAGCGAAACCCGATGAGCGGATTTTCCGGCTTACTCTGGACAAGCTGGGCCTGGAGGCTTCGGACTGTCTCTATGTGGATGACCGGGAAGGGAATCTTGCGGCGGCAGCAGGGCTTGGAATGGATACGGTAATGTTTAACAGCAGGAATAGCGAGTATGGTGGGAAGACGGTTTTGAATTTCCGGGAACTGGCAGGGACACTGCTGTAATCTGAGTAGTACCAAAGATACCTATGATAAAAGTAAGAATTTCATTACAATAGAATGCAAAATAATACTGAAAGAGGAGTAGATAATATGAGCAAAAAGATGATTTTTGGTATTTTAATTACAATTGTAGGACTGGTATTTGCAGGATTCTTTATTTTTTATGCCGCTATGGAACCCTATGCTTATGGACTATGGGATTCCCTGAAAGGAAATGAAGTAATGATTCCCTTCATCATTTCCATGGTGGTGATGTGTAGCGGTATTGCTATTTGTTTCATAGAAGCGTATTAGGATAATAGGTAATCGGAGGGTGTTATGTTCAGAGAACTACTGAGGAAAAATAAAGAACTTTCCACAGAGGAATGTATTGATGTGTTGAAAAATGAGACCCGGGGTGTACTGTCCGTGCTGGGAGACGGGGACTACCCCTATGGCATGCCCATGAATCAGTGGTACAACGAAGAGGATGGTTGTATCTATTTCCACTGTGGAAATGTGGGACATCGGTTGGAGGCATTGCGACAGCATGACAAGGTGTCCTTCTGTACCTATGACAGTGGTTATCGGAATCCGGGAGAGTGGGCTCTGAATGTAAAGAGTGTCATTGTATTTGGCAGAATGGAAATCATTGATAATAGGGACCAAATCATTGATATTACTACTAAGCTCAGCCACAAATTCACCCGGGATGAGGAATATATCCAAAAGGAAATCCGTGAAAGCGGACCGAGAACATTACTTTTGAAATTAACACCGGAGCATATCTGCGGTAAGCGTGTGGTCGAAGCCTAGTGCTATTGAAATAGGAGTATATAAGGGAAAAGAGGAATAGGATGAAAAAGTATATTAGTTTGATTTGTGTACTGATGTGTATAATGGTCACTGCTTGTGGAAAAGATGCTACTTTCAATGGCAGTAAGGTGAAAAATGAGAACAATTTACAGATGGAGTATACCGTATTCAACACCACAGAGCAGCATGAATTTGAACTTGAAGCAGAGAACCGTGTGATAGTGGATTTTGAAGGTGAGGGTGGTAAGGTGTCCTTGACCATTCAAAAAGATGGAGAAGACTATATTTATGCCGGTAATAAGATGCAAACAGGCTCTTTTTCTGTAGGGGTTCCCGAGGCAGGTATTTATACTGTTATCGTGGAAGGAGAAAATGCCAAGGGCAGCATTCATGTATATGTGGAAAAGGCGGAAGAGTAAAGTATCCGTAAAAAATAAATTTCATTAATAGGCGGAGGAAGTACATATGAACACATTTCGTATAGAAGATGTCAAATTAGTAGAAAATGTTTTGACTCCGGAAGATTTTGTCCGGCTGAAGGTGGCCACTGGATTTATTGACCGGCCCTTGAATCAGGTAGAGAAGGCACTTAAGAATGGATTATACAATATTTCAGCAATTTATGATGGACAAGTAATTGGAATGGGTAGACTGGTTGGAGATGGTGCCATGTACTGGTATCTACAGGAAATTATTGTTCTGCCGGAATACCAGGGTAAAGGAATCGGAAGAAGTATTGTAAATCGACTGTTAGAACATATTAAGGAAACTGCTATTCCGGGTACCTCTGTGGATGTAGGACTGACAGCTGTAAAAGGCAAGGAGCCTTTTTATGAAAAGCTGGGCTTTGCTTGCGGCAGTTCCGGGATGAAGAGAAGGATGGATATATGAGCAACCCATGGGAAAATATTAATTTAAATGACTATGAGGGCCATATGAGTCTTCAGAATGTTTATCAGCTTCAAGTGCTGAACGAAATGATGAAGGAGCAGTTCTATACCCATGACATAAAGAGTGCAATGGTGCTTGGAGTGGCAGGGGGTAACGGAATCGAACATATAGACCCGGATAAATTCCAAAAAGTCTATGGTGTGGATGTAAATGAACAATTTCTTGCAGAATGTGGAAAAAGATACGGGGGATTCCTTTGTATCGGATTCACCCTATTTGCACGCATTTGATGGATTGGAGGAAGTGCATCACCAGATGGAAGAAGATGCTTTAATTTCCGGCATGCGGGAAATTGGATATGGACTGGATAGAATGAAGGAACGGGAGCTTCCTAACGGAAAGAAATTTGTACAGCTGGATTTCGCCGGCTAATTGAAATCAGGGAGAGTATCATTCTGAAGAAATTAGGTTTAGTAGGTGGAATGGGACCGGAGTCCACGATTCCCTATTATCATGATATTGTGTACGGAGTAAAGGAGCGGTTGGGACAGGATTCTTTTCCCAATCTTACCATTGAAAGTGTGGATGTGTTTCAGGTGTTGAACCTTTGCGGACAGCAAAAATATGACGAGTTAACAGCTTATCTGATGGGAGCGATTAACAATCTGATCAAAAGCGGAGCGGATTTTGTAGCGTTGTCTGCCAATACGCCTCATATTGTATTTGACCGATTGAAGGAGCAGTCCACGGTTCCTCTGGTAAGCATTATTGAGGCTACCCGTGACGAAGCATTACGCCTGGGCTTCCACAAAATTGGTCTGTTGGGAACGATTTTTACCATGACCGGCGAGTTTTTCAAGCGGCCATTCCTGGAAAGCAATATTGAAATCATCACTCCCAGGGAAGATGAAATGGACTACATTAATAACAAAATTTCTTCCGAGCTGGAATTGGGAATCGTCAAAGAAGAAACCTTGAAAGAATTTCAAAGGATTATTTCCCGAATGGAAAAGGAAGAGGGTATCGAAACAGTTATTTTAGGCTGTACAGAGCTACCGCTGCTACTGAATGATCGGGTAAGTCCGGTGCCCTGCCTGGATACCATGGAGATACATATTAAGACATTAATTGATAGAATTATGGACGAGGCGTAGAAGATAGGCCTAATACAGAAACAGAGGTGTAAGGGATGAAAGCAGATTTACATATTCATACAGCATTTTCCTGTGACTCAGAAGCAGATATGGAGCAGTATGTAAAACAGGCAATAGAGCTGCAAATGCAGATGCTTTGTTTTACGGATCATGTGGATTTGAATCCTGATGATTACGGTTACAATTACTATGACCCCACAGCATATTTTGAAAAATTTAATGCTGTAAAAGCTATCTATGGCAATCAGATAAAGCTCTGCGCAGGAATTGAATTTGGTGAGCCCCATTTGTACGGCGAGAAATTGGCACAATTGACCAAGTATCCCTATGATTACATTATCGGAAGTATTCACTGGATTGGGAATATGTTTCCCTGCCAAAAGGTGAGAGAGCAATACTCTGCCAAAGAGTTTTACACCCTGTATTGGGAAGAAGTGCTGCGTACCGTAAAGCATGGAGGCTTTGATGCTCTGGGACATATTGATTTTCCCAAAAGATATTACGGGGAAATTTATTATACCGAAGCAAAGCTGCAGGAGATTTTCAAATATCTGTTAGAGAAGGACATGATTATAGAAATCAATACCTCTTCCCTCCGCAAGGGTTACAATGAAACTATGCCCGGAAAGGAATTGCTGGAAATATATAAGGATTGCGGTGGAAAGTATGTGACCATTGGTTCTGATGCCCATGAAGTAAAAGATTTGGGCGCGGATATGGATGCGGCGGAAAGTCTTATGAAAGATTTGTCTTTGCAGCAAGTGGTGTATGAAAATCGGAAACGGATTATTTTATAAGAGATAAGGGGAATAGACATGAATGCAAAAGAACTGGAAATAGCAATGTGGGAAGCCGCTAAGAACCGGAATGCCAAGGCTTTTCTGGAGGTTGTGGATAAAGATGCAATTATGGTTTGTGGAGGTTTTCGGTGTAGCGGTGCGGACTATGCGGAAATTATAAAGGAATTTGATGTGGCATCTTACGAGATTACTGGTTTTGAGAAAGTAGTGGAGACGGAGGAGCTTTGCCAGGTTCATTATGTAATAAAGATTACTGTTTCAGACCCAGTAAACAAGGATTTGGAAGGGGCCTTCCATATTACGTCCACATGGAAGATGCTTGGAGGTACGTGGAAATTGGTTTTTAACATGGACTCCAGAATTTTTAGGGTTGAATAGTTGGTTTAGGAGAAGATGCAGAAATCATCTCTTTGAACCGAAATATTGTTAAATGGTTCAATGGAATGGAATCCTGTATTCCTACATGGTATCAGGAATAAAAAAATAAAGTAAACTATGAGGACAACTAATGAACTACACCATCAGGCCAATCAAAGAAAGTGAATATGAGTTTCTAAACGATTTTCTTTACGAAGCAATTTTTATTCCCGAAGGAGTGCAGGCTCCGCCTAAGACGATTATTAATGAGCCGGAGTTACAAGTATATGTGTCCGGCTTTGGGAAAGAGCCGGATGATATTTGTTTTGTGGCGGAAGTGGAAGGTAAAGTTGTCGGTGCCGTATGGGTACGGGTCATGGAGGATTATGGACATATTGGCGATGGAATCCCTTCCTTTGCTATCTCTTTGTACAAGGAATATCGAGGATTGGGCATAGGAACGGAACTGATGCAGAGGATGTTGCAGGAGCTAAGCCAAAGAGGATATGAAAAAGCTTCCCTGGCTGTCCAGAAAGCTAATTATGCAGCCGGAATGTACCAAAAGGTAGGCTTTGAAATCGTAGGTGAAAACGAAGAAGAGTATATCATGGCAATTAATTTATAAAGCAAAGGGAAATTTATGAGAGTACTATTTGAACTGGACAAAAAAGATTACAACCCTGACGGTACACGCTTTGTGCGCCCGTCTGTACGTGGAATTATCATCAAGGACGGCCTGATTGCCATGGTACATAGCCAAAAGTATGATTATTATAAGTTTCCCGGTGGAGGTATTGAAGGGGAAGAAGAACATGCAGCTACCCTTGCCCGTGAGGTCCGAGAGGAAGTTGGTCTGACCATAATTCCCCAGTCTATCCGGGAATATGGTATAGTACATAGAATACAAAAGGGTCTCAAAGAGGATATGTTTATTCAGGATAACTACTACTATTTCTGCGATGTAGAACAGGAGGTGCTGTCCCAGAAATTGGATGATTATGAGGATGAAGAGCAGTTTGAATTGATATATGTGACCCCTCAGGAAGCTATTATTACGAATCGTAATGCTGATCATGGAAGCAAAACAGAAAATCAGATAGATGAAATAATGATTGACCGGGAGGCCCGGGTATTGGAGATGCTGATAGAAGAAAAGTACTTTTAGGGAGGAATACCGATGCATATCTTACTGATCAATTGCAGTCCCGTAAGAAACGGAGCAACTGCAGAAATTGTGAACATTGTAAAGGAGTGTTTGTCAGAGACGGGAGACATTCACAGCGTATGTATTGATGATTATTCCTTTGCTTTCTGCAAGGGTTGCAGAAGCTGTCATCAGACGGCCAAATGTGTGCAACAGGATGATGTGGACAAGCTGATGGAAGAATATGTATGGGCAGATGTTATCATTGCTGTTGCCCCTTCTTATTGGGCAGATATTCCGGGACAGTTCAAGGCTTTCATCGACAGATGTACCCCCTGGTGTAATACCCACGAACCTCATGCTACCATCGGTATGGGCAAAGTAGGTTACAGCATAGCCCTGCGCACCGGTCCATCCATGAGGGAATGTGAACGTATCATGGAAAGTATCGAACATTTCCATGGACATTTGGAGATTACATCCAAAGGTAGGCTGGGATTGTGTTCTGTTGAGTACAAGACAGATGTGGCAAGTCGAAGGGTAGAGATTGAGAAGTTTTGTGAGCAGATAAAGGGAGATATTAGATAATCATTAGGAAGAGGTAACAAGCATGATTTATGACATTTCTCAAGAGGTTTTCTCCTGTCAGGTATATCCGGGGGATCCGGCACCTTCCAGAGAGGTAATCAGCGATATGAAGCAGGGGGCACTTTATAATCTAAGTGCTTTCTCCATGTGTGCCCATAACGGTACCCATGTGGATGCACCTTATCATTTTCTGGAGGATGGAAAGACTATAGAGCAGATTGCAATAGATGCTTTTGTGGGGGATTGCTATGTGGTGCATCATAAAGGTGATGTGACCGGAGCGGACGCAGAGACGATTCTAAGGCAGGCCAAAGAGCTGGGTGCCCCAAAGCGTATTCTCATTGCAGGACCGGCCACAGTGACAGAGGAAGCGGCGACGGTATTTGCCCGGGCACGCATCAGACTCATCGGCAATGAAAGCCAGACTGTGGGCCCGGAAAATGCACCCATGGCAGTGCATAAGATTTTGCTGGGGGCAGAAGTAGTACTGTTGGAAGGTATTGTGCTGACGGATGTACCGGAGGGAAAATATCTGCTTAGTGCCGCACCTTTGAATCTGGCGGGCTGTGACGGAGCGCCTTGTCGGGCGGTATTAATAAAATAAGAATGCGATATTGCTAATCGATTATTAGAGTAATAGGAAGGAAAAATATGAGCAAAAAAATATTAACCACGATTTTGACAGCATTATTTGTAGCGACAGCTTTGGGATGTGGAGCAGAGGAACGGACGGAGCCATATACCCTTTCTTATGAAGAGATGGATACGGAGCAGGCAGTAGACTTGAGCCAAAACGATACTTTGGAACCTGATGCCTTGACCTTTACAGACTTGTCTAAACGTCGTTTTGAATTTTCCAGTGGTGCCGGTGGCTGGGGTGAGGAATTTACCATTGAAAAGGACGGTTATTTTACCGGTCTCTATTTTGATTCCAATATGGGAGAGTGTGGCGAGGGTTACGAAAACGGTACTGTTTACAGTAGCTTCTATTCCGGTCACTTTACAGATTTGACCCGGATAAATGAGTATACCTATCAAATGAAGCTGGCGGATATTACCTACAGGAAGACACCGGATACCGAAGAAATCATTGATAATACCCGCTATATTTATACCTGGGCCTATTGTTTGGGAGCTACGGATACTTTTACTGTTTATTTGCCGGGGACACCCTTAGAGGAGATTGGAGCAGAGGTGCGAACCTGGATTGATTCTTACAATCAAAGTGAGACGCAGCTGACTAGGATAATTATTGTGGATGAAACCAATGGCTATGGTATTTATTCTTTGGACAGATTGCCTCCTTTAGAGGATGCACAGATGACCCTGAACAGTTATAAGGAATCCTATGAGTATTATGAAAGCAAGCTGAGCGAGGCAGGCACTACCTTGGAAATGGTAGAATGTACGGGGGCCATGTACAGGTTTAGTGATGAATGTCTGAATTATATATGGAATCTGATTCGCTACAACGTGGAGGAAGAAAAGTTTGATGCCATTCTCAGTGAGCAGCGGGCGTGGATTATAGAAAAGGAGACCAAAGCCCAGGAAGCAGCGGATCAACACAAGGGAGGTTCTATGGCGGCGGTAGATTATAATGAGATGCTGGCGGAATTGACCATGAAGCGTTGCGAGGAATTGGTTGAATATTTAAAGTAAAGGTTCCAAAGTCAATGGATGTCGGAAAAGTTTATATTATGAATGTAGAACAGTTAAGAGCCGCATGGCTGGCGGAGGAATCCATAGCGCACATCAAGGGCTGGGATTTTTCCCACATAGAAGGTAAATTCAAATCAGAAGAAGATGACATGCCATGGGACTACCGGGCCGTCATTCAGAAATATATAAAAACTACGGACAAGATTCTGGATATGGACACGGGAGGTGGAGAATTCCTGTTGTCCTTGAATCACCCCTATGAATTAACCAGCGCGACAGAAGGCTATGCACCCAATGTAGCACTGTGCCGGGAGACCTTGGGAAAGCTGGGAATTGATTTCCGGGAGATGAGTGATTGTACTCACATGCCCTTTGCGGATGGGGTGTTTGATGTGGTTATCAATCGTCATGGTTCCTATGATCCCAAGGAGATTTTTCGGGTCTTAAAGCCCGGTGGTATCTTTATCACCCAACAGGTGGGCGAGGAAAATGACCGAGAACTGGTAGAGCGATTATTGCCCAGACAGGAAAACTGTTTTCCCGGGCACAATTTGAAGAAGCAGGCGACACTTTTTGAAGCTGCAGGCTTTACTGCCCTGGAGCAGGACGAGGTATATAAACCCATCTATTTCTACGACACAGGTGCTTTGGTATGGTTTGCCAGAATCATTCAGTGGGAGTTCCCCCGGTTCTCCGTAGAGAACTGTTGGAACCAACTGCTGGAAGTGGAGAGAGAAATCCGGGAGAGGGGCTTTGTGAATGGCCAGGTCCACCGGTTTTATATGGTGATGCAGAAGTAATGTTAATTTGCATTGCTTGTGATTTTGTTGATAGATACATATGATGAAAACATCACAACCGGGAGGTAAATCATATGTTAGGAGAAAATATTAAGAATTTAAGAAAGCAAAAGGGCTATTCCCAGGAGACCCTGGCACAGCAGTTGAGTGTGGTACGGCAGACCGTATCCAAATGGGAGAAGGGTTATTCTGTACCGGATGCGGAAATGCTGGAGCGTATGGCGGCGCTCTTTGAAGTACCTGTAACGGAGCTGCTGGGACATTCTACTCAGGAGCAAATCAGTCCTTCTGAGACCAAGGAAATCGTGAACCAGTTGGCTATTTTAAATGAGCAACTGGCCCTTCAGGGCCGCAACCGCAGAAGGACAGTCAAAATAATACTGATTGCACTAATAGGTGTTCCTTTGGTACTGATGGTTCTTTATCTTGCACTGATTATTACATTCAGTGCTGTCCGAAGTAGCACTAGCGGGCCCATATCCAGAGTAGAAATGCGTTGCACCTTGAATGAAGAGGAGTATTATTACGGAATCGAATACGATAATCAGTATCAGATTATTTCTGCCGGGGGAGATGCCTGGATTGCCAACCATGTGCAGGTGGAGCAGTACGGAGATGCCAATGTATTGATGGCCCAGATTGAGGACTATTTTATAGACCGGGGAGGCACTTTTGAGATTATCAAACAGGGTACTGTAGAAGAGAATGGGGAAGTGGCAATACAAAAGATTGTGGACCCCCAGGAGGCCGTAATCGAATAATGATAGATATTGGTGATAATGGCTATCTATGATACGAAGCAATTTGGAGTTACAAATGAAAGAAAGATTAAATAATTTATGTAAGAAATACCATCTGGGGACTCTTATGGAGTCTCCGGAAATGATTACCGGGGGCCTGATGCATCGGATGTATCGGGTCACCACCACCTCCGGGCAGTATGCCATCAAGGCACTGAACCCGGATATTATGAAACGGTCCAAGGCGTTAGGAAATATGATTTTCTCTGAAATCGTTGCCCACAAGCTGATGGATGAGATTCCCTTGGTGGCTGCTAAGGAGTTTGAGGGAAAGCATGTGCTGGAGGATTCCGGCTACTATTATATGATTTTTGAGTGGCTGGAGGGACGGTCTGTATTCGGGCAGGAGATTACGCCTGCTCATTGTAAGCAGATTGGACAGATTTTGGGCCGGATACATGGGGCCGATATTCAGGTAGATGCTATGGAGCAGGAGAAGGAAGATCGGGAGCCCTTTGACTGGGAGGGACTGCTGGAGTATGCCCGGAGTTTGGCAAGAAAAGAGCAACCGCAGTCGGAAGCAGATAGTAGTGTAGCAGAGGCAAAAGAATGCGCATCTATACTTGAGAAATATTTAGAAGCACTTCAGAACTGGGATCAGGCGGTAGTTGCCGGCCGGCAGCAGGTGTCCGGTCAGCAGGTTATCAGTCACCGGGACCTGGACCCCAAGAAGGTGATGTGGCAGGGGGAGGGACCGGATGCTAAAGCATATATTATCGATTGGGAAGCGGCAGGCCCTGTGAATCCTTATCAGGAATTAGTGGAAGTATTGAATTACTGGACCACGGATGAAGCTGGTGGATATGACAGAGACAAATTCGTCGCTCTGATGGGTACTTATAGGGAAAGTATGCCCCTGGATGGTGTGGATTGGGATGTTATTCTCAGCTGCAGTATGGATGGTATGTTAGGGTGGCTTGCTTATAACGTAAAGCGTGCCCTGGGCCTGGAAGGCTCAGACACGGAGGACCGGAAAGCAGGCTTGCAACAGATGCAAGGTACGATTCAAGAACTGAAACAATACGATGAAAGAATCAAGCAGTTGAAAGAATGGATGGAAGAAAATGCCGGAAGAAATAGCTTATAAAAGTATTATTATGCGCTGTGATAAGGTGCAGGAGAATGCATTCAGAGAGGTTCCTCATGGCTACGTAATAGAACATTACCATTCGGGAATGGAGTCTGTCTGGGCAGAAATCCAGCAGGCAGCTGGAGAGTTTCAACACGAGACGCAGGAAGGAACCATTGAGTATTTTTATAGGGCCTTTGGACGGGATGAGAATTTAGTGGAACAACGCATGGTATTTCTGAAGGACGTGAATACCAGCGAATATGTGGGTGTCTGTGCTGCTTGGTTCTCCCAAAAGAATGGCCAGGAGATTCCCATTATCCATTGGCTGGCCGTAATTCCGACTTATCGTGGCAGGGGATGTGCCCGGATGTTGATTACTGCAGTAATGAAGATATTTAGTAGGGAGTATCCGGGGCAGATGATATATCTGCATACCCAGCCCTCCTCCTATCAGGCCATTAAGCTGTATCAGGACTTTGGTTTCTGCATGGCTAAGAAGGATTGTTATGGTACTGCTGAAAATGAGTATGAAGAGGCTATGATAATACTGGAAACAGTAATAAAAAAGGATGTTTTCACACAGATGCAAAGACAGGCAGTGGATTAGTATACTCCCAAAGGAGTATAGTTCCAATATATATAAATAAAAGATTTTTCTTTTCATACAGAATCATGTAAAATAGATATATAAGAAGTACATATATGCCAATCACTTTCTTTTAGATAAGGAGGGTGCTGCAAATGATGAAAAAACGTATCTTGTCAGTGCTGATTTGTTGTGTGCTTATGTTGGGCTGTGTGGGCTGTGGTTCTGCTTCGGAGGATACCGCAAAGGAGACCAATCAGGCAGTTTCGTCTGATGCTGCAACCCAGTTCGATGAGGCAGAAATATCTCAGGAGGAGGAATTTTTTGTCCCCCGCACAGATGAGCGGGCCAGAACCAATACCATATCTGCGGAGATGAAAGAACAGGCAAAGCAGATGGAAGCGGCTTCTTATCAGAAATTGCCCGATTGGTATGGAACCAGTCCCAATGGTAAGTACGAGTTTGGTTGGACCTGTGATGGCGTAAAGCCCTACTATGAAGAGGTAATGGTGCAGGAAATGGCAGCAGAAGGCTTTAATTTCATCCGTGTTCCATTGGATACCCGGTTGTTTTTTGCCAAGGATACCTCACAGGGACCGGGACCGCACTTTAAAGGAAATAGTGATAATGCCAATTTAAAGGAATTAGAGAATCTGGATGAGTTGATTGCCTGGTGTATACAGTACGGCATTCATGTATGCCTGGATGTACACAATACCCCCGGTGGATACATGATTGGTGGTGACGAGGAAGCTTCCCGGGAGCTTTTGTTTACCGAGGGAAGTGCTGAGGAGCAGATGTTTTTTGACTTCTGGGATATGATTTCTGCCCGATATGCAGATGTATCCACCAATGCATTATCCTTTAATTTGTACAATGAGCCGCCCCGTTTTCTGGAAGAGGAACAGTATGTCCGTTTTGTGAAAAGGGGAATTGAGGTAGTACATAGTTATACCTCAGACCGATTGATTTTTGTAGATATGCTGGATTACGCCCATGTGCCCGTAGAGGGCCTGGTAGGGGAGCCGGTGGTGCAGACCTTCCATTTTTATGAGCCCACCTCCTTTTCTCATGCCAATTTTGATTTATATGCCGGAATCAACAGGACAACTCCCATTCTTGTGAGTTATCCCATATTACCTGTCAGCTGTGCTTTGCAGGATGAGGATTCCTACAAGATTTCCGGAGATTTTCCTAAGGATACAAAGCTTGTAATGTATATGGCTATAGGAAATATTGGCGGTACGTTTAGCATAAAGGCTGACGGTGAAGAGATTTATACCCGGGATATTTCAAGGGAACTGATTGAAGAGGCCGGAATCGGCATGACCACGGATGACTATGGAACCACAGTATTTAATAGCTATGAATCGGAAACGGATCCATTGCGGTTGGAATGCACGTTGGCGGAGGATGCAAAGCAGATTGAGTTTTGCTACCGGCACGAAAATCCGGTTTTAATATGGCTGGAGCTGAATAATCTGGTAGTATCGACACCCACTTACCGCACGGCACTGGATGCACAATGGATTGATGGGGTGGAGTTACCGGTTACAGATGCAATCATTGATGAAAACGGACGGGTTAAGCTTAGACAGGATTTATCAGAATATGAACAGGGCTATCAGTTAATAGAAGATACCTTTCAGGTGTACCATGAATTTTCCCGGCGTACCGGGGTACAGGTGATGTTGCAGGAATTTGGTGCTATTTACACCAATGATGTAAATTGTGTAGCGGATTATTTTGATGATGTCCTTACAGTGTGTGACAAATATGGTTTCTCCTGGAGTATGTGGAATTATGACGGAGGAGATTTCTCTTATGTGGTTTTGGATGATATTTATCGCCGCAGGGGGGCCACTTATGAGGAAGTAAATCCGGGACGGTATGTTCCGTTAGAGCTGCGGAAGGTATTTCAGAAGCATATGCAGGAATTGTAAAAACAGAATATGGATGCTATTATGAGAGTATGCTTTCACGGCATACTCTTTTATTTTTCATGGGCAATCGCCCAATTATTTCAAAGTCATATATTTTATATTTAGAGGAGGTACAGATTGGACGAGTATAAGGAAATTACGGAAACAACCATCAAAAATCTTATATATGTGATTCGGGGACAGCAGGTAATGCTAGACAGCGATTTAGCAATGCTGTATCAGGTGGAAACAAGAATTATTAATCAAGCGGTTAAGCGAAATATTGCAAGATTTCCTGAAAAATTCTGTTTTCAACTTAGTGGGGACGAATATCAAAACTTGAAATCACAATTTGTGATTTCAAGTTCTGCAGATGAGAAATCATAGGGTGGACGAAGAAGCTTACCTTATGCATTTACAGAACAAGGAATTGCAATGCTGTCCGCAGTGTTGAGAAGTGATGTAGCAATACAAGTCAGTATTCAAATTATGGATACCTTTGTTGCTATGCGTCGATTTATAGCAAGCAACGCATTAATGTTTGAGAAAATCAACGAGCTTGAAGTTAAACAATTGGAATTCCGAAAAATTACTAATGAACGGTTTGATAAAATATTCCGCTACATATCGGAACAAGAGGAAGTGTCTCAGAAAATATTTTTTGCGGGGCAAATTTATGATGCTTTTAGTTTACTGATTAGTTTGATAAGGAAAGCAGAGAAAAAAATAATATTGGTAGATAATTATGTGACGATAGAAACGCTAAATATATTGGCGAAGAAAAAGTCGGGTGTCGCGGTGACTATTTACACATCCAAGAAAACAAGGTTATCAGACATGGATATTACTAACTTTAATAAACAGTACCCTTTATTGGAAGTGAGATATACCGAAGAATTTCACGATAGATTTTTGATAATAGATGACATGAAAATATATCATATTGGTGCGTCAATTAAAGATGCGGGCAAGAAGTGCTTTGGTATTAATGTGATAGAGGATAGAAAGGCTATCAAAGATATTATAGAATATATTACTACCCAATCTGAGATAAAAAAGAAGCCTTGCCACTGTGACAGATGAACAGGCCTCTATTTCTCTGCTTTTAAAGCATACGAAGCACCCCAGTGACCCGGTACCTCCACAGGAGTAAAACCCGCCCGGAGCAAGACTCTTAGGGTGCCATGTAGTTTTGGTTTTTCTCATCCAATCGATCCGTACCCTTTTTGTAAATGGTAATGGTACGGTCCCGGTCTCCGGGTCTGCTGCAGGCCAGCTCCCAGACTTCGGTATTTTCCATAATTTCCCGAACCGTATAGAAGACTCCCTTTTCCGTCATGTAGTACCCACTTGAGCCTGATTCATCGGTCCAGATAATGGCGCTGCCCTTCATCCAGCCAAAGCTGAAGACGATAGCAAAAACAGCAATATAATAGATGCTAAAAGTAAATAATAAATTTGACATTAACACAAGGGAGGCCAAATAAAAAAGTACTAACAGAATACACTGCCGCCAGAAACGGATACCAAAGACTTTTTTGGTCATGCCTGCAAATTTTCTACGGTAGTAAACCTGTATCAGGGTATACATTTCGCCCACGGCCAGTACAATTACTGCCAAAACACCGCAGACCCAGTCTATTTTTTGATAGGTGGGGGTATGGAACTGTATTTGCTGCCAGTAACCGCAAAGATAAAAGAAAAGAGCATTGAGTACTGCTGCTACGAAAAATATCATTGCTTTTATTGTTTTATTCATAATTCATCCTCCTGTTGTGGTCAGTTTCTAGGCGTTTCTATATTTATTTATGGTCTCATCACTCCATACATGAACCTCAATATATCGTTCCGGTCCATACTTACCATCATCGTTCCAATCCTGGGGGAGTCCGTATTTTTCTATGATTTCCAGAATTTCCTCATAGGTGTATAGCTTTTTCCGATATTCCTTACCATCATTGATGGTGGGACTGAAGGTGGGCATGGAATCGCCATAGGTAAAGGATACAGTCCGCAGGTCAAATTCTTCGATGGGTATTTTCACATAAGCGCTGTTTTCATGCCAGGTACTTAACCAGGGGCTGTGTTCCACTACCAGATAGTGGGGAGAGGTGCGCTCCATGATGCCGCCCTTTTTAGCGAATTCTGTACGCAATATCTGTTCACAATTATGCCGGTATTCCACATATTTGTCATGACGCTGGGCGCACTGGGTATTGGGCTTGGTTTTCTTAATATTTTCTATTAGTGCCCGGGCTTCCTCCCGGGGCAATTCTGCCAGATTTACAAAGGGTCCCACTGAGGCATCGTAATAATGATATAAATACATTGTTGACCTTCCTATTATCTCCAAATTCTACATCTTCCATTATAAATCCAATTGTGCTAAAATAACAACGTTAATTTCATATCAGAATATTTAAGGTGTCGGAGGATGGCGTCAGTCGTCCGGTCCGATGAAAAGGGAAGCAGGTGCAAGTCCTGCACGAACCCGTCGCTGTAAGAGAGGAGTTTTTCTTCAACCACAACCACCAGGTATAAGTCACTGAGATGCACTGCGTCTTGGGAAGACGAAGAAAAATGAGGATACTTAAGTCAGAAGACCTGCCTTAAATAAGTACGAAGAAACCACGTGGATTTGGTTTGTACCGATGCAGGAAATAGCTTTTGTATAAGGCTTTTTTGTGATGCTGGTACTCCCCGGATTTCTTTCCCGGGGAGTTTTCGTTTTCTATTGAAAGAAACAATTTTCAAAAGAAAGGAAGAAAAACATGGCAGAAAATGCAAAGAAAAGTAACAAAAAAATAGCCCTGGGCGCGGTGGTGCTGGTGGCTGTAATTGCAGTATTTGCAATTATTTATGCAGTATTCGGAGCGAAGACTGTAGAAGGAAGTAAGGAGATTACCATCAGCGTAGTCAATAAGGAGCAGGTGACCGTTACCTATGAGCTGAAGACTGACGCAGAGGTGCTTCAGGAGGCTATGGATGAGGCCAAGGAGCAGGGACTTACCTATTCCGGTACGGAAAGCGAGTATGGATTGATGGTAGATACCGTAAATGGTCAAAAGGCAGATTATGCAGTTGATTGCTCTTACTGGTCCTTCTATGTAAATGATACCTATTGTAACTATGGTATCGGTAGCCAGCCCGTAGTGGATGGAGATGCCTTTAAAATCGTATACGAAGTATACGTAGCAGAGTAATACGATGACGACTGTAAAGAAGTCCCGATTACAATTGACCATACGGGATATCACCATTATTGCACTGATGGTGGCTATTATTGAAGTGTGTAAGGTAACCATGAGCTTTTTGCCCAATATAGAGCTAACCACCTTCTGGTTGATTCTATTTACTTTGTTTCTGGGTAGAAAGGTAGCTTTTTTGGTACCGGTTTTGATACTGATTGAAGGAAGCATGTTTGGCTTTGGTCTCTGGTGGGTGATGTACCTTTATGCCTGGCCATTGCTGGTGTTTATTTCGTATTTGTTTCGGAAGCAGGAGTCTGTCTGGTTCTGGAGTATATTTTCCGGATTTTTCGGATTGTTTTTCGGAGCACTTTGTTCCATTCCGTATTTTTTCATAGGAGCAGCCGGAGGGGGCATCCTGAACGGACTGTATGCGGCCTTTACCTGGTGGGTGGCCGGCATTCCCTTTGATTTGATACATGGCATTGCAAATTTTGTATTAATGATGATTTGCTATTACCCTGTGAGAATGGTGATGAAGAAAATAGAACATATCCTGTAAACAAAAAGAGGGTATCCCCAAGTCTTACAATGACTTGAGGATACCCTTTTTCATGCTATTGGTCCCCCTCCTCTGCAATGGACAGGGAGAAGATAAACTCGGTGCCTTCGTTGGGGGTACTGATTACATTGATATTTTCATTGTGGGCACGGATGATTTCTTTTACGATAGAAAGGCCCAGTCCGGTACCTTTTTTATCCTTACCTCGGGAGGAGTCGGATTTATAGAATCGATCAAAAATCAGCTTCAAATCGTCCTTGGGAATACCGATACCATTATCCTTCACGGATACAAAAAGCTTGCTCTTTTTTTCATGGGTTTCGATGGTAATGGTGGAATTGCTATGACTGAATTTGATAGCATTATCAATTAGGTTATAAAGAACCTGTTGAATCTTTTCCACATCTGCATTTACATACATTTCTTCATCTGTCAAAATCAATTCAAAGGAAATAGACTTTGCTCTGCAGGTACCTTCAAAGGTAGCTGTGGTATTTTTGATTACCTGGTTGATGTCAAAGTTACTCTTATCCAGCAGAATACCTCGGGTATTTAGGTTATTCAGGGTCAGCAAGCTATTGGTCAGCTTGGTCAGCCGCTCTGTTTCATTGAGCACGATGCTCAAGTATTTTTCATAAAGCTCCGGCGGGATGGTACCGTCCAGCATGGCTTCCAGATATCCCCGGATGGAAGTTAAGGGGGAGCGGAAATCGTGAGACACGTTGGCTACAAATTTCTTTTGGTCATCCTCGGACCGGGCAATTTCACTGGCCATGAAGTTTAGACAGGCTGCCAGGTATCCGATTTCATCATCATTATCCACCTGAAATTCATAATGCATATTACCGGAAGCATATTGCTCTGTGGCGTAGGTAATCTTTCGCAGGGGCATGTATACAAATTCCGTAAAGAAGAACAGAATAATCAGGGACAGTATAAAGAGAATAATCAAGGTAATGTAGGAGATAATCAGCAGGTCATTGCAGGTGTCCAGAATATCCGACATATCATGATGAATGGCCACGTATCCTTTTACCTTGAAATCCGTTGTAATTGGTGCCAACACGGTGAGTACATCAGTATTGAAATTGCCAAAGAAGTTATTAATCATGTAATAAGAACCTTCTGTGGCAGTAGGATCGAAGTTTTCGATATAGATTTCCGCTTCCACATTAATGGGAGAGTGGGTGTCCAATACCAAACGTCCGGAAGGGTTGATAATCCGAATCTCACTATCCATATACAGGGCCAGGGCGTCAAGGCCGGTTTTTACTGTCTCCAGACTGGTTTCACTGGTATACAGACCGGTAGCGTAATCCTCTGCCACCAGTACTGCTTCCTGATATAGGTCCTCAGCTTTATCCTTTACCAGCTTTTCCTGAATCATGGTAGGAATAAAGGTAGAGATGATGATAAACCCGAAGATACCAAAAATCAGATAACCCAGAATAAATTTAAAATAGAGCGTTTTCTTCATGGTTAATTACGTACCTCGAATTTGTATCCAATACCCCAGATGGTACTGATTTTCCAGTTTTCATGGTCCTTGATTTTTTCACGTAATCTTTTAATATGCACATCCACCGTACGAGTGTCACCGATATATTCGTAACACCAAATCTGGTCCAATAGCTGCTCTCTGGTAAATACATGATTGGGAGAGGAAGCTAAGAAATATAATAGCTCCAGTTCTTTGGGGGGCATATCCACATTCTGGCCCTGATATACCACGGAGTAGTTGGTCAGATTGATATCCAAATCAGGGTAATGTACAATTTTGTCTGTATTTTCCGGCTCCGCTGCAGCCGTAGGCTTGTAGCGACGCAGTACTGCCTTGACTCTGGCCACCAGTTCTTTGGCATCAAAGGGCTTTTCCATATAGTCATCTGCGCCCAGTTCCAAGCCCAGGACCTTATCAAATACTTCTCCTTTGGCGGAAAGCATGATGATAGGCACTGACAGTTTGGCGCGGATTTCCCGGCATACCTGATAGCCGTCTATACCGGGCAGCATAATATCCAGTAGAATCAGGTTGGGCTGAAAGCTGTATACGGCGGTGACGGCAGATTCTCCGTCGTTGACAATCAGGGTCTCAAAGCATTCCTTGGTCAGATACAGGGAAATCAGTTCTGCAATATTATTATCATCATCTACAATTAAAATTTTTTGTTTACTTACCATTTTTCCTCCAATTATTTAAAGGTGACAATTGTTACTCCCGCATCGCCCTCACCGTATTCGCCCAGACGAAATTCCTTTACATTTTTCATACGTTTTAAATGGTTGTGTACAGCGGCACGCAGAGCGCCGGTACCTTTACCATGTACTACCCGCACACTGGATAAATGGGACAGATAAGCATCGTCCAGATATTTATCCAGCTCTGCAATGGCTTCGTCAGTGGTGCGTCCCAGCAGATTGATTTCCGGTGAAATGGAAAAGCTCTTGGACATCTTAATCTTGCCTGTGTTGGTGCGCTGAAGGGTAGGGGTGGTAACAGTGGTTTCTTCACAATATACCAAATCCTTCACATTGGTCTGGGTACGCATGATACCGCAGGTAACAAAGAGATTACCTTTGGCATCGGGCAGGGTACTTACGGTACCCTTCAGACCCATGGATACGATTTTGACCATATCCCCTTTTTTTAGTTTCGCAGGGTCTAATGTTTTCTTGTCGGTAGCAGCAGGCTTCTTGGTAGCCGACAGCTTGGCATTTTTATCGTTAATCTTGTCCCGGAGATTCTGACGTTTCTTCTCCAGCTCCTTGATATCACCGCCGGTACCGATTTTGTTAAATTCCCGGATGGAGGCATCGGCCACATCCTTAGCCTCCTGGAGAATCTCCCGGGCTTTTTCATGGGCATCTTTTAAAATCTTGTCCTTGGACTGGTCGATTTTTTCATTCTTACGGGCCAGCTGCTCCTGGAGAGTACGAATCTTCTCCTTGTAGGCAGCAATTTCCTTTTGTTCCTTTTCAATGGTCACACGGCTCTTTTCCAGGTCGGCAATCACATCCTCGAAGCTTTCGTCCTCCTTGCTGATTTGCTCCTTGGCTGCATCAATGATACTGTCCGGCAGGCCCAGCTTGGAGGAGATGGCGAAAGCATTACTCTTACCGGGAATACCGATGAGCAGACGATAGGTGGGACGGAGGGTCTCCACATCAAATTCGCAGCAGGCATTTTCCACAAAGGAGGTGGAAAGGGCATACAGCTTCAACTCACTATAATGGGTGGTAGCTACGGTGCGGATGCCCCGGTCGTGTAAATGGTTTAATATAGCAATAGCCAGTGCTGCACCCTCAGTGGGGTCTGTACCGGCCCCCAATTCATCAAATAAACACAGGGAATCCTCATCTGCATGGCCCAAAATGTGGACAATACTGGTCATGTGGGAGGAGAATGTGGATAAACTTTGCTCAATACTCTGTTCATCCCCGATATCCGCATATACTTCCCGGAAAATAGACAGCTCAGAGCGGTCCAGGGCGGGAATATGCAGACCGGCCTGCCCCATGAGGGTAAATAATCCTACGGTTTTCAGGGTAACAGTCTTACCACCGGTGTTGGGACCGGTGATGACCAGCAGATCAAAGGTCTTGCCCAGATGGATATCTACAGGAACCACCTTCTTTTTATCCAGCAGGGGATGACGACCCTTGCGGATATGCAGGTAGTGCTCTGTATTAAAAATAGGTTCTGTGGCGTTCATATCCAGTGCCAGCTTGGCCTTGGCAAAAATAAAGTCCAGTTTGGTCATCAGTTTTTGATTGGTCATCAGTTCCGTGGTATGCTCTCCGGCCTGGGCACTTAGGGTGGCCAGGATGACGTTGATTTCCTCCTGCTCTTTCAGGAACAGCTCTTTTAATTCATTATTCAGGCTTACCACTGCCGCAGGCTCAATGAAAAAGGTGGAGCCGCTGGCAGACTGGTCATGGACCATACCGTTCACCTGATTCTTGTACTCGGATTTCACTGGGATACAGTAGCGGTCATTACGCATAGTAATCACTGCATCCTGGAGATAATTTCGGAAGGAGCCGTTCAGCATGGAATTTAGCTGGGTGTGTATCCGGTCGTTGGTAATCTGGATAGAACGGCGGATGCTCTTTAAGGTGGGAGATGCATCGTCTGCGATTTCCTCCTCGGAAAGAATACACCGCTGGATTTCATTGGATAACTGGGTCAGGGGAGTCAAAGCCTCAAATAAGGGGTCCAGAGTATCCTCAGGCTGGTCCTCCCGTTCCTTTTTGCCGTAATTTTTTACCAGACCTACATTGTGAAGCATCTTGGCCAGTTTAAGTAGCTCTATAATGGAAAGGGTGCTGCCCACCTCCAGGGACTTGATGGCAAAGCCTAAGTCCGTATTGTTGCCAAAGGAGATACTGCCAAATTTCAGCACGCGGGCGACCGCGTCCCGGGTATGGGCCTGAGCAGCACGGATTTCCTCCAGGTCGTCCATGGGTAACAGGGACTTGCAACGGTCCTTGCCCGGCTGGGAATTTGCTTTTTCAATCAATAGGTCAATAATTTTATAATATTCTAAGGTTTTTAATACTTTTGCGTTCATGATAATTCCTTTTCTGTTTGGTTTTACGCTCCCGTTCATTATATCACAAAGTCTTTGCCAAATGCACCTATCTATAGCCAATCTGATAAAAATTTGTTATACTGTACGCGAAGTGAAAACCAAGCGACTGCTGTTACTAAGAAATCCGAGGTGAGAAGATGCCCCAGTTTGATCAAAACGAAGAAAAAGCATTCATTATCGAGAAAATAAAAGAACGTCCCGTGAATAAAAAGAAGCTGGCCCAGCGTACCTTGCTGACAGCTGCCATGGCGGTGATGTTTGGTTTGATAGCCTGCCTGACCTTTCTATTACTGGAGCCTATTATCAGCAAGGTGTTGTACCCACAGGAACAGCCGCAGATAGTGGTATTCCCGGAGGATCAGGATGAGATGGCACCGGAAGATATGCTTTCTGATAGCAAGGATGAGCAAAATGAGGATTCTCTTTTATCTGATGGAGAGGAACTGCCCGGAGAGCTGGCAGAAAATATCTTTTCCATGGACAGTTATCAACAGATGTATGCATCCATGAGTGAGTATGTGGAGGAGCTACGTCGCTGTATGGTATCTGTGACCGGACTACATTCGGATGTGGATTGGTTTAATGAGGTACAAACCAGTAAATACCAAACCTATGGTGTGATTATAGCTAACAATTCTGTAGAATTGCTTGTTTTGACCAAGTACGAGCCTTTGGAAGAGGCAGACCGTATTTCTTTGACATTTTTTAACGAAGAACAGAGAACAGCACAGCTGAAGAGCTATGATAAAGTATCCGGCTTGGCCATTGTGGGTGTAAATCTGGAGGATATGAAAGCGGATGGTTCCGACTTGATGGAGCAGATTAGCATCGCCCGATTAGGAGTATCCAGTACCAAGAGTTTTGTGGGTAGTCCTGTAGTAGCGCTGGGTACCTCCAGCGGATTGGGTGACAGTGTACATTACGGCATGATTACTGCCCAGCATACCCAGCAGACGTTGGCGGATAGAGCTTATTCCTTCTGGATTACCAATATTACGGGAAATGACAGTTCCGATGGTATGCTATTTAATCTGCGGGGGCAGTTAATAGGTATTATTACCAATAATATCAGCGGCAGTGATTACGAAAATATGATTACGGTCTATGGTATTTCAGAATTGAAAAAAACCATAGAAAAGCTCTCTAACCAAGAGCCCATTGCTTATTTGGGAGTTCATACAAAAAATGTAAGCAAAGAGGCTCATGAAGAGATGGACGTGCCTTACGGAGCATTTATAAAACGTGTGGAAATGAGTTCTCCGGCTATGGTAGAAGGTATGCAGATAGGTGATATCATTACGTCCATTGACGGCGATAAAATTGACGATTATAGTGACTATTCATCCAAGCTACTACGGCTTGCGCCGAATCAGACTGTGGAAATTATTATTATGCGTCAGTCTCAAAGTGGTTACAAAGAAATAAAATTTAATATTACTCTTACGGAAGTACCATAATACATCAGAAAGGACAGACAGACATGAAATATATTAAGGATTTAAAAGACGGAGACAGAGTATTTGACATTTACCTGTGCAAGCACAAACAGTCCGCAGTGACCAAAAACGGCAAGGCCTATGAGAATGTGATTTTGCAGGACAAAACAGGTACCATCGATGCCAAGGTGTGGGAGCCCAATAATCCCGGCATCGGAGAATATGATGCCCTGGATTATATAGAGGTGTATGGTGATGTGACCAGCTTTAACGGGGCACTGCAGGTCAGCATAAAGCGCATCCGGGTATGCCAAGAGGGCGAGTATAATCCTGCAGATTACCTGCCCATCAGCTCTAAAGATATTGAAACCATGTATCAGGAGTTACAGGGTATTATTAAAAGTATCCAAAATACATATTTAAAGCAATTGCTGGAAGCATTTTTTGTAAAGGATGAGAATTTCATCAAAGCCTTTAAGAAATCCTCTGCAGCCAAAACCGTACATCACAGCTTTGTGGGCGGACTATTGGAGCATACCTTAAGCGTGACAAAGCTTTGCGATTATTATTGCAGTGCATATCCTATCCTGAAAAGAGATTTACTGCTGACTGCAGCTATGTGCCATGATATTGCCAAGACCAAAGAGTTTTCTCCCTTTCCGGAGAATGATTATACCGACGCGGGACAGCTGCTGGGACATATTGTGATGGGTTCCCAGATGGTGGGCGAGAAGGCCGCAGCCATTGCCGGTTTCCCCCAGCATCTGTTGCTTCAGGTGCAGCATTGTATTCTGGCCCATCATGGCAAATATGAGTATGGTTCTCCCAAGATTCCTGCCATTATCGAGGCAGTGGCGCTGAACTATGCAGATGATACGGATGCCAAGCTGCAGACCTTCAAGGAAGTACTGGACAATAACAGCGACAATACCGGATGGCTGGGCTACAACAGACTGTTTGAGTCTAATTTGACCGCAAGCAGATTGGATTAATAAACAGAGATTGTGAAAAGTGAGCTGTAGATAAGTTCTGAGTGGAAACGAGGAAGAACATGGGATATCAGAAAAATGATATTTTAACAGTGACCATAGAGGATATGGGCACCGAGGGAGAGGGTATCGGTAAAGTGGATGGATTTACCCTCTTTGTAAAGGATGCGGTCATCGGTGATACCGCAGAAGTGAAAATCATGAAAAGCAAGGCACATTATGCCTATGCACGATTAGAGAAGGTGTTACAGCCTTCTCCTTTTCGCGTTGTACCGAAGTGTGCTTATCACAGACAATGCGGTGGTTGCCAGATTCAAGCCCTCAGCTATGAAAAGCAGCTGGCATTTAAGCAGGCCAAAATCCGCAATAATCTGGTGCGTATCGGTGGCTTTGCAGAAAGCTTTGTGGACAGTATTATGGAGCCCATTGTAGGTATGGAGGAGCCTTTCCATTACCGAAATAAGGCCCAGTATCCGGTGGGTACGGACAAGGATGGCAATCCCGTGACCGGCTTTTATGCAGGCCGCACCCATAGCATTATCCCCAATACGGACTGTGCCCTGGGAGTGGAGGAAAACCGTGAGATACTGGAGATTATCCTGGACCATATGAAAGAATACAAGGTCCCTGCCTATGACGAGGAGACCGGCAAGGGCCTGGTGCGTCATGTGCTAATCCGTAAGGGCTTTACCAGCGGTGAGATTATGGTGTGTCTGGTGATTAATTATCGGGGAAAGGCCAACCGAGGAATCGAATTTCTACCAAAACAGAAAGAACTACTTAATCGTCTGCAGCAGATTCCCGGCATGAGTAGCATCTCTGTCAGCATTCATACAGAGAAAACCAATGTGATTATGGGAAAGGAGATTCACACCCTTTGGGGTGCGGATACCATTTCCGATGTGATACATGTGCGGGATATGGACCGGCAGGGCTATCCCTGCACGGGAGAAGAATTGGTATTCCATATTTCACCCCTGTCCTTTTATCAGGTAAATCCGGTGCAGACTGAAAAGCTGTACAGTCTCGCTCTGTCCTATGCAGGTCTTACCGGACAGGAAGCGGTGTGGGATTTGTACTGCGGCATCGGCACCATTTCCCTATTTCTGGGCGGAAAGGCAGGACAAGTCTACGGCGTGGAAATCGTCCCTCAGGCTATCGATGACGCCTGGGAGAATGCGAAGCGAAACGGCATCACCAATGCCACCTTCTACGTAGGCAAGGCAGAGGAGGTACTGCCGGAGTTTTATGAGCGGTTAAGTGCGGAGACAGACAAGAAAGGTCCGGCAGCAGGACAGGCAGATATGCTTCATCCGGATGTGATTGTAGTAGATCCTCCCCGGAAGGGCTGCGACCAGGCCTGCCTGGACACCATGTTGAAAATGCAGCCGGAGAAGATTGTATATGTGAGCTGCGACAGCGCTACCCTGGCCAGAGATTTAAAGATACTTTGTGAGGGCGGCTATGAGTTAAAGAAGGTCCGGGGTGTGGACCAGTTCGGACATACGGTACATGTGGAGACGGTTTGTCTATTGTCTAAACTCCATCATAAAATGTGACGTATTTACCGGAAGAAATACTGTTGATTGAAAATGAGCGGAAGGAAGGTATGTCAGGGCAAGTATTTTTGCGAAATTGTTGAAAAACAGCGCTATTTACAGTATAATTTTTCATACAAGAGTTGAATAAAAAAGAATAGGATAAAATCACATCCCCAAAACGGGTTTATAGGAAAATGCTCGCCAAGGGAATATTACAGACGAAATACAAAAGTGGAAAAGGAGCTTGAGGAACATGAAAAGAAAATTATTAGGTGTGTTACTTACCATGGCAATGACCATGTCCCTTCTTACAGGTTGCGGAGGCGGCCAGAGTGAAAGTGCGGATAGCGGCAATCAAGCAGTAGTAAGTCAGGAAACAGGTAGTAGTGAAGAGGAAGCTGAGCCCCAGAATACGGTAGAAGAGCAAGCGGATGGCGAGGATACAGCCGGTGAAAATAATTCTTATGAGTTATACACTCTTTCCTTGTGTTGTAATGAGGAGTTAAAACAGTCGGCGGTTGTTAGCTATGATCCTGAAAAGGTAAAACTGATAGATTTAAGCAGAAATGCTGCAAGGTTTAGATGGGCGGATAGAAAAAGTGTAGAACTGCTTCTTATGTGTGAGAATAAGAATCCATCTGTGGAGGATTTGTATCAAAAGGAGATGGAGGGACATGGAAATAGTATGTCCATATCTGAGCTTGCGGAAAAGCAAGTAGGAAATTACACTGTTTGGCGTGGCGATGGAACATGGAATTCCGATGGAACCGTTGGCGTTGAATTCTTTGCTTTGAAATTAGAAAATGATATGATTCTTTATGCCGTACATCTGCCGGGCTTTGAAAAGCAAGTCTATTTAGATGAAATGCTGCCTTATGTTTTGGCGTATGTTACAACGGGAGACGGAACACGGATGACACCTCCTGCTTTTGATCCAAATGCGGAAGAGGAAGAGGAAGAGGATACTTCCGACGGAATGGAATGGGATACCTTCTTTGAAGTAACTTCCATAGGAGGTGTTAAGGTCAAGGTATATTATGATCCTGATGTGATAAAGAGCTATCGTGTTTTTGATATGGAGTTTTTCCTTACAGATGCGGATGGAAACGAGCATACCTTTGCTATAGCGGATTTCGCTACTGCTGAAGAGCGCAGACAGGGAAGAGAAAGACAACTGAATTCTGAGAAGATGTTGGAAGAGGTATCTGTATCAGAATTGGAGGAGATTCAGGCCGGTGGATATACTTTAAAGTGCTATTGGGCTGATTATATGGTCCACTCCTATGACGGAAGCGGTGAACTAAACCCGGGCTCAACCCAAGAGGCAATTATAGAGCTTGGCTCCGGAGTAGTATGTGTATTTGATAGTACATTTTTATTTGAGCATCCGGAATTTGGACCATTCCTTGATGCAATGCAATTTGTAGTAGAATAAAATGATTTTGCCCTCCTCTTACAGGAGCCGGTGTCTTTTCATAATCGGTTTTCTGTGAGGGGAGGGCTTCTTTGAAAGGGTGTTTTATTTTTGAGGAGTATTTGTAAGGGAAGGAAGGGGACGTTAAGATGAAAATGGTAGATATTACATGTTCCAAATGTGGAGCAACATTGAAGCCGGATTTTAAAAAGAGGAGGGCTTCTTGTGAATACTGTGGGGCGTCGTTTCTATTTGTTGAGGACGAATTGTCAGGAGAGATTACGACAAAGGCGCAAGTCACTAAGGAGGAGCGGAAAAGTAGTAAAAAAATACCGTTGTTGATACTATTGGTTCTGATGCTTGTTGTTTTTATAGGCGTATTATCGTGGATTGTTAAGGAGCAGTCAAAGCCTGTAGTAAATCCTTTTGATTGTATTACAGTGTCTTTTCATGGAAAAGACGGTGCCGGCAAGGTGACGGTAAAGGCATTAGAAGGACAGGATGAAATGGATGTGAATCGCGTTGTATTTGATATTTCTAAAGAGAACAAATTAATGCAAGGCGATACCATTAGTATTGATGTATCAAGCGATTATTATCGTCTGGAGGAAAAGACGAAGGTGTACACGGTGGATGGGCTGGACCTTTATCTAAGTGATTTGGAGAATCTTTCGGCAGAAGATTTGAAAATGCTTCATAAAGAAGCCGAAGAAGTAGTGGACAGCAATTTAGAACTATCAAAAAATCAAGACTATTTTATAGAAATGAAACCCGTAAAACTATTTTT
>JAFUKK010000180.1 GCA_017473665.1 Lachnospiraceae bacterium | reverse complement strand
TTTGTACCTGGCGGACCATAAGCTGAAGAAGTGGCACTATATTGTGGGAGGCATACTAATTGCCAGTCTGGTGTTCGGACAGAGTCTGTATCGGGAGATTATCTTTTACTTTTATCCCTATTACCGGGATTCGGTTTTTGATGTGTCCCAGTTGTCCTGGGTAAATATCGCCAAATGTGGTGCAGTGCTGGCATTGTGTCTGATTACCTGGCGCACAGGCTTGTCCAAGAGTCGGGAAATCCGGTTTGGCTTTTATTTGAATTTGGCGGGCTTTGTGGGATATTGCTGCGGCAGCTTCATCCCGGAGGTGTCCAGAGTCTGTTATTATTTGATTATTTCCCAGATATTTCTGTTGCCGGCGGTGCTTCGCAGGATGGAAGAAGGATGGTTTAAGAAGCTGTGTTATGCGGGGGTTATTGGAGCATTCCTGTGTTACTTTGCAATGCTGTTAAAGGGCACGTATGCAATTAATATTCGCCTGTTGCCCTACTTAAACTGGATATTTAATTAATGGTGATGAGTATGAAAATTCTATGGTTGTGTAATATGATGCTGCCTGTGGTGGGGGTGCATCTGGGACTGGAGACCAGTCCCAAGGAGGGCTGGCTCAGCGGCTTGCTAAGTCAGGTGCTGGCGGATGACCAAAACAGAATAGAGCAGTTGGCGCTGGCTTTCCCGGTGAGCAGAGAACTGTTGACCGGAGAGGGCTTGGTAAAAGGGGAGACCATAATCTTGCAGGGAACCTTGGAGTGTCTGGGAAAAAAGGTAGAGTACTATGGTTTCTATGAGGATACCGCCAGACCGGAAGACTATGACGAAGCACTGGAAGGGACCATGAAGGAGCTGTTGGACAGCTGTGCTCCGGATATGGTGCATATCTTTGGTACAGAATATCCCCATACGCTGGCCATGACCAGAGCATATAATAAGCCGGAGCGGACTCTTATCGGAGTGCAGGGCCTTTGCAGTTTGTGTGCAGACGCTTATTTTGCCAGTCTGCCGGAGGACGTGATAGGGAGTAAGACCTTCCGGGATATTTTAAAGCGGGACAGCATTCTGCAACAGCAGGAGAAATTCCGAAGGCGTGGGGAAAATGAACGGGAGGCCATCAAGAATGTGGGCCATATTACCGGACGTACTCATTGGGATGCCTATTGGACAGAGAAGTGGAATCCCAAGGCTACCTACCATAAGATGAATGAAACCCTGAGAGGGGATTTCTATACAGAGCGTTGGGATGGTCAGCAAGCCCGGCCGGGAGCTATTTTTGTAAGCCAGGGAGATTACCCGCTGAAGGGACTCCACTATATGCTGCTGGCCATGCCGGAGATACTGGGCAAGTACCCGGAGGCAAAGGTATATGTGGCGGGCAATAGTCTGATAAAGAACCATACCCTTAAGGATAAGTTGAAAACATCCGGCTATGGCCGTTATTTGAAAAAGCTGATAAAACAACTGGATTTGCAAGACAAGGTGGTATTTATGGGCAGACTATCTGCTCAGCAGATGAAGGAGCAATACCTGCACAGCAGCGCTTATGTATGCTGCTCTTCTGTGGAAAATTCCCCTAATTCCCTGGGTGAGGCTATGCTCCTGGGTATGCCCTGTGTGGCAGCAGATGTGGGAGGTATCTCCAGCTTGCTTCAGGATGGAGTGGATGGTATCCTGTATCGGGGATTTTCTGCGGAACATCCTCTGACGGCAGAGCAAATTGCGGGAAATCTGGCAAAAGCCATTTTGCAGCTGTGGGGAGATTCGGCGGCTTTGGTCGGATATTGCGAAAATGCAAGAAACCATGCAAAACTCACTCACGACGGTAGGGCAAATTTTGAAAAACTAATGGAAATCTACAGGGCGATGCTGGAGACACCGCCACAGTAGAAAGGAATAGCAATGAAAGTAACCTTTGTATCCAATTATATCAATCATCATCAGATACCCTTTTGTGAAGCGATGTGTGCAGTCACCGGCGGGCAGTTTATTTTTGTGCAGACTCAAAGGATGGAGCAGGAGAGAGTACAGATGGGATGGCAGCAGGTGCAGCCGGATTATGTGAGATGTTTTTATGAGGAGCCGGAGCAGTGCAGGGCTTTGATTATGGATAGTGATGTGGTGATTTTCGGTGGTTGTGACGATGAGAGCTATATTGCTCCCAGATTAGAGGCAGGCAAAATTGTAATTCGGTATATGGAGCGTTTATACAAGACCGGACAGTGGAAAGCGGTTTCTCCCAGGGGACTTCGGAAGAAGTATCATGACCATACCAGATACCGGAAAGGACCGGTATATCTGCTTTGTGCGGGCGCCTATGTGGCATCGGATTTCCACATTGTCAGGGCTTATCCGGGCAAGATGTACTGCTGGGGATATTTTCCGGCAAGCAAGGAATACGATGTGGAATGTTTGCTGGACGGCAAGGGCTATGTCGGAGCAGAAGGGCAAAAGGTGCCTTATCTGCTTTGGGCGGGACGGTTCATAGACTGGAAGCATCCCGAGCTGGCGGTGGAAACTGCCCGATATTTGAAGGAAAAAGGCGTGGCATTTCATATGGATATGATTGGGGGCGGCCCCCTGGAGGAGCAGGTGCGCAACTTGCTTCATGACTATGATTTGGAAAAGCAGGTGCATCTGCTGGGATATAAAACCCCTGACCAGGTGCGTGCTTCTATGGAGCAGGCGGATATATATCTGCTTACCAGTGACCGGCAGGAGGGCTGGGGCGCGGTGGCCAATGAGGCTATGAATTCCGGCTGCGTGCTGGTAGCAGATCATATGGTGGGAGCAGCTCCCTATCTGATTCGTCATGGACAAAACGGATTTGTGTATAAAAGCGGTTGTGCCCGGATGCTTTTAGCGACGGTGGAAAAGCTGGTGGAAGATAAGCGGCTGTGCCGAAGCCTGGGCAGGGTGGCCTATGAGACCATTCGAACTACCTGGAATGCAGAGAATGGGGCTAAGAGACTATATGCGTTATTGCAGGACCTGTGCAAGGAATGGTCAGAGGCTGTGGGGGCTGAAGAGGTAGCGCACCAAAGAATAGAAAAAGCGGACGGGGCAGAGGAAAACGCAGGATGCGGAAGGAAACAGGCAGAGGGCTTCTATCCCTGCATGCCTGCACCGGTGATTTCAGAGCGTCGGATGTTTGCCTATCTGACAAAAGACCAATAAGTATATTGCCCCTTGGGAGCATCGGAAAAGGAAAGAAAAAAGGAAGAAACCGCAGAGTTTTGGAAGAAAATCTTAGGATTAACTTAATAAAGGAGCAGGCCTATTGCGTCCGCTCTTTGATTTTACTATAATGCAGACTGTGAACCATACCTGCAGGGGGGTACGGATGAAGAAAGAAAGGTAGCAATGAGTACAAAGCAGCAAACGTTGATAACGGTAATCGTTCCTGTGTATAACATATTAGAATATTTGCCCAGATGTGTACAAAGTATCACTGCCCAGACCTATACCAATCTGGAAATCCTATTAGTGGATGATGGTTCCACGGATGGTACGGGAGCACTTTGTGATCGGCTGGCTGAGGAAGATGAGCGTATCAGGGTTTTCCACAAGGAAAATGGCGGTTCCTCTTCGGCCCGTAATCTGGCATTGGACCATGCCGCCGGGGAGTTTATTGGTTTTGTGGACAGTGACGATTACATCGAACCGGATATGTATGAGAGATTGTATGAAGGACTTGCACAAGCTATGGCAGAATCCGTGCGTTATAGTGATCCGGGGGACTGGAGGTGTCCGGCAATTGCCCAAATTGGCCGTGATGAGGTGGATGAGCAGGGGAATCGGATGCCCAATATTTGTGAACCGCCCAGGGAACGTGAATTCATTGAAAGCAAGGACTTTATGAGGGAGCTTTTGATGCATAGGGGAGATTGTTCCTTTTGTACCAAACTGGTGGCTCGCAGACTGTTTCGGAAGTTGAGATTCCCGGAAGGAGTGCTGAACGAAGATTTTCACCTGCTGGTGAGGATGCTGGAGCAGACTCCCGGAGTGGTGTCCCTGCCGGGGCAGGCCTATCATGTATTTTACCGTATCGGCAGTAATTCCCGAAAGGCGGATAAGGAGCAGTTTTCCAGAGTGTTTGGGGATTGTGTGGTGAATGCGGATATGGTGGAGCAACTGGTGGCGGAGAAGTACCCGGATTTAAAACCGGTGGCACTGAGATTTGGCGTATTTCAACGGCTGGAGTATCTGCTTCATATCCCCATCAGTCAAATGACCCGGGACAATACTTTCTATAAACAGGTGGTGGCTTGGCTGAGGAAGCATTTGCTGCCGGCACTGGGTAACAAACATCTGACCCGGAAGAATAAGGTATATATGTTACGATTTGCAAGGGCACCCAGAGGAATTCGGATTATCCACAAAAAGCTTCGCGGGATTTCATAAAGGCGTCGGCGCGTACAAAACCCAGGAAATATTTGTGTTTTATGCAAGGTTATGGTATGATAGTTCAAGTATATTCTTGAAAAAAGCGGAATATAAGGAGAGAAGAACATGTTAAATGATAAAGTAATACTGATTACCGGTGGTACCGGAAGTTTTGGAAAGGCTTTTACCAGATACGTATTGACCCATTATAATCCCAGAAAGATTATTATCTATTCCAGAGATGAGTTTAAGCAATTTATCATGCAGAATGAGTTCAAGGAGCATGCGGCCAAGCTGCGTTTCTTCATTGGTGATGTGCGAGATAAGGAGCGTATGACCAGAGCTTTTGAGGGCGTGGATTATGTGATTCATGCAGCTGCGTTGAAGCAGGTACCTGCTTGTGAATACAATCCTGCAGAGGCGATTAAGACCAATATCAACGGTGCCCAGAATGTCATTGATGCGGCATTGGATACCGGTGTAAAAAAGGTAGTTGCTTTATCTACTGACAAGGCAGTAAATCCTGTAAATCTGTATGGTGGTACCAAGTTGGTATCTGATAAGCTGTTTATTGCAGCTAATGCTTATGTGGGAAATAAGGATATTTCCTTTTCCATCGTGCGTTATGGTAATGTGGCCGGTAGCCGTGGCAGCGTGATACCCTTCTTCCGGAATATTATCAATAATGGCGGCAAGGAGTTGCCCATTACCGATTATCGAATGACCCGTTTTTGGATCTCCCTGCAGCAGGGAGTGGAGCTGGTGATTAAGGCCCTGGAGGAAGCTAAGGGAGGAGAGACCTTTATCTCCAAGATTCCTTCTTTTACCATTACAGATTTGGCAGAGGCTATGATGCCCGGCTGTGAAAAGCCCGAAGTAGGTATCCGTGAGGGTGAGAAATTACATGAGATTATGGTCACCACAGAGGATGCGCCCTATACCTATGAGTATGATAAGCACTTTATTGTGTATCCTCAGATGGTTTGGAGTGAGAGCCGCAGAGCAGTGCCCACCGGCAAAAGGGTGGCAGAAGGATTTTCCTACAGCTCAGACAATAATGATTGGTGGCTGACGGTGGAGGAGATTCGTGAGCTGTTAAAGACAGTGGATGGAGACAAATAGTCACAATAGGAAGCCCATTTGGGGGCAATTAAGAAAACTTTAAGGAAAGAGCAAGAATTCGTGCTCTTTCCTTTTTCTGTTAATAGTGGTATAATTATTCGGATAGTATGCAAAGAATGGAAAACTATGGCAAAGGAGAGATTTCCATGGAAAAGTTGGCTATTTTGGGTGGTGCTCCCGTCCGGGAGACTCCCATTTCTTACGGCAGACAATATATTGATGAGGCAGATATACAGGCGGTGGTGGAGACCTTGAAGAGTCCCTGGCTGACCTGTGGCCCTAAGATTGAAGAATTGGAGAAAAAGCTCTGTGAGATAACCGGAGCTAAATATGCGGTGGCGGTGAGTAATGGTACTGCGGCATTGCATTTGGCGGCTATGGTAGCTGGTATCGGGGAAGGGGACGAGGTCATTGTCAGTCCCATTACCTTTGCAGCTTCTGCCAATTGCGTGAGATACTGCGGAGGTACGCCCGTATTCGCAGATATTAAGGATGACACTTACAATATTGATCCGGCCTGCATCCGCAAACTGGTGACAGAGCGGACCAAGGCTGTGGTGGCGGTAGATTTCACCGGTCAGGCAGTGGAACTGGACGAGATTCGTGCTATTTGCCAGGAGCGTCAGCTGATGCTGATTGAGGATGCGGCCCATGCCATCGGCACCAAGTATCAGGGACAGCCGGTGGGGAGCATTGCGGATATGACCTGTTTTAGTTTTCATCCGGTGAAGACTGTTACCGGCGGCGAGGGTGGTGCCATCACCACCAATGATGAGGCATTGTACCGCAAGCTGCATTTGTTGCGTGCCCATGGTATTACCAGGGATATGGAAGAGATGGTACATCCTACCGATGCTCCCTGGTACAATGAACAGGTGATGCTGGGATACAATTACCGTATGACAGATTTCCAGGCAGCCCTGTTACTTTCCCAGCTGGATAAATTACCTATGTTTACGGCCCGCCGTAAGGAAATCGTAGACATGTATGACGAGGCCTTTCGCGAGGTGCCGGAGATTCAGGTGCAGAGAGAAATTCCGGAGTCTGATACTACCAGACATTTATATATTTTGAGATTACGTACCGAGAGACTAAAATGCGACAGGAGACAGTTCTTTGATGCCTTGGGGGCAGAGAACATCCGTAGCCAGGTGCATTATCTGCCGGTATATTGGCATTCCTACTATGAGAAACTGGGATATGAGAAGGGATTGTGTCCCAATGCAGAGGCCTATTACGAGAGCTCCATGAGTTTGCCCCTGTATTATTCCCTGACAGATGAGGAAGTGGCAGATGTAATCAGAGCAGTGAAAAAGCTTATCGCATATTATAAAAAATAGTTTACGGATATGGATTAGATTGGAGAAATAGAATGGGTAAATATTTTGGTACCGACGGATTTCGCGGGGAAGCAAATATTACACTGACAGCAGACCATGCTTATAGAATCGGAAGATTCTTAGGCTGGTATTTTACGGATAAGGAGCAGAGGAAATGCAAAGTGGTTATCGGCAAGGACACCAGACGTTCCTCCTATATGTTTGAGTATGCATTGGTGGCAGGACTTACCGCTTCCGGAGCAGATGCCTATCTGTTACATGTAACCACCACACCTTCCGTGTCATATGTGACTCGGACGGAAGATTTTGATTGCGGTATTATGATTTCGGCCAGCCACAATCCTTTCTATGACAATGGCATCAAGCTTCTGAACAGCAATGGTGAAAAGATGGAAGAAGAGAC
>JAFUKK010000179.1 GCA_017473665.1 Lachnospiraceae bacterium | reverse complement strand
TCACTACCTGAATCAGAGGAATATTATATCTGCTGGCAGTTGCTAATTCATTCATATTCATCAGGAAACAACCGTCACATGCAATGTTGATACATTTTTTGTCAGGACGTCCCAGACTGGCACCAATACAAGCAACCAATCCATATCCCATGGTACCCAGGCCACCGGAAGATAAGAAGGTACGGGGCTCCGTATATTTGTAATATTGGGCAGCCCACATTTGGTGCTGGCCTACATCTGTGGTAATAATCGCTTTACCATCTGTCAATCGATTCAATTCCTCAATTACATAAGGACAGGACAAGCGGTCATTTTCATATTTCAGAGGGAAACGGTCCATCAATCCTGCAATTTCTGCCATCCATTCAGGATGCTCCTGCTTGGTAAGCTTTCCGTTTAATACCTGTAAAATACTCTTCAGATCGCCAACCAAAGCAGCATCTGCTCTGATATTTTTATTAATTTCAGCCACATCAATATCAATATGTATGATTTTTGCGTTTTCAGCAAACTTTTTAGGATTACCCAGTACACGATCGGAGAATCTGGCACCCAATGCAATGAGCAAGTCACAACGGCTCACACCCAAATTAGAAGTCTTAGTACCATGCATACCAATCATACCGGTATATCTGGAACTCTTGCCATCAAAAGCACCTTTACCCATTAAAGTATCACATACAGGAGCATCAATTAACTCTGCCAACTGCGCTACTTCCTGAGATGCACCGGAAATGATTGCACCTCCTCCCAAATAAATGAAAGGTTTCTTTGCCTGCTGAATCAAAGATACCACCTGCGCCATATCTTCACCAGAATATTTGTTAATAGTCTTGATTTCCTTAGGCTCCATGGGAGTATATTCACATGTGGCCGCAGTCACATCCTTGGTAATATCTACCAGTACGGGACCGGGTCTTCCGCTACGGGCAATTTCAAAGGCCTTACGGATAGTATCTGCCAACTCTTCTACATTTTTTACAATAAATCCATGCTTGGTAATGGGCATGGTCACACCTGCAATGTCTACCTCCTGGAAAGAATCCTTGCCCAGTAAAGGTAATGTTACATTGGCAGTAATCGCTACCATAGGAACAGAATCCATGTATGCGGTAGCAATACCGGTCACCAGATTGGTGGCACCGGGACCACTGGTGGCCATACATACCCCCACCTTACCGGTAGCCCGGGCATAACCATCTGCCGCATGAGCAGCCCCCTGCTCATGGGAGGTTAAAATATGATTGATTTCATTACTATGCTTATAAAGAGCGTCATATATATTCAAAATACATCCACCGGGATAACCGAAAACAGTATCTACGCCCTGTTCTTTTAAACATTCTACAACGATTTCAGAACCGTTTAACTGCATTATTACATCCTCCTGCATTTCTTTTCTACAGTACATTTAGTTCTTGCCGGGAACCTCTAAAACAGCCCCCCTATTACCGCTGGTAACCAACTCACGATAACGTGCCAGATATCCTGATACTTCCTTCAACTGAGGTTTCCAAGCAGCACGTCTTGCTGCCAATTCATCTTCAGGAACCAACATATCCAGCTTGTTCTCAGGAATATTTACACGAATAATATCCCCTTCCTGCACCAGCGCAATGGGACCACCTACCGCTGCTTCGGGAGATACATGACCAATGGAAGCACCACGGGATGCACCGGAGAAACGACCGTCTGTAATCAGTGCTACGGAAGAACCCAAGCCCATACCTGCAATAGCAGAGGTGGGATTCAGCATCTCTCTCATACCGGGGCCACCCTTAGGACCTTCATTACGGATTACTACTACGTCACCGGCTACAATCTTACCACCCTTGATGGCTGCAATGGCATCCTCTTCGCATTCAAATACTCTTGCAGGGCCTTCATGCACCATCATCTCAGGTACTACTGCGGAACGCTTTACCACACCGCCGTCAGGAGCTAAGTTGCCCTTCAACACGGCGATTCCGCCGGTCTCAGAATAAGGATTCTCAATAGGTCTGATAACCTCATGATTTCTATTCACACAATTCTTGATATTTTCACCAATAGTAGTACCGTTTACGGTCATACAATCCAGATTCAGCAGATTTTTCTTGGTCAGCTCATTCATTACTGCATAAACACCACCAGCCTCATTCAAATCCTCCATATAGGTAGGACCTGCAGGTGCCAGATGACACAGATTAGGAGTCTTTGCAGATAAATCGTTGGCAATATCCAAATTCAAATCTACACCTGCCTCCTTTGCAATAGCAGGTAAATGAAGCATAGAGTTAGTGGAACATCCAAGTGCCATATCCACCACCAATGCATTCATAAAAGCTTTTTCGGTCATAATATCACGGGGCTTGATATCCTTTTCTACCAGCTCCATAATCTTCATACCCGCATGCTTAGCCAGACGGATTCTCTCGGAATATACTGCAGGGACAGTACCGTTGCCCTTTAGGCCCATACCGATTGCCTCGGTCAGACAATTCATGGAATTTGCAGTATACATACCGGAGCAGGAACCGCAGCTGGGACATGCCTTTTCCTCATACTCGCAAAGTTTTTCCATGGTCATGGTGCCTGCAGCCACACTACCTACTGCCTCAAACATGCTGGAAAGACTAGTCTTGTGACCATCAATGCGACCTGCCAGCATGGGACCGCCGGATACGAAGATGGTGGGAATATTAAGTCTTGCCGCAGCCATTAACAGACCGGGCACATTCTTATCACAGTTGGGTACGCATACCAAACCGTCAAAGCCATGAGCCATAGCCATACATTCGGTGGAATCAGCAATCAAATCTCTGGTCACCAGAGAGTACTTCATACCCGTATGTCCCATAGCAATACCATCACATACAGCAATTGCAGGGAAAACGATTGGAGTACCGCCTGCCATTGCTACACCCAGCTTGACTGCATCTACAATCTTATCTATA
>JAFUKK010000178.1 GCA_017473665.1 Lachnospiraceae bacterium | reverse complement strand
CTGACCGGTACATGCATTGGCAATACCGGAATTTACTATCACCGCCTGTACAAAGGGTGCGGTCTCCACCAGCTGTTTATCCCACATAACGGGAGCTGCCTTTACCACATTGGTGGTGAAGGTACCTGCCACCATACAGGGATGGGTACTGTAAATAAGTGCCATATCATTTCTGTTCTTATACTTTATCTCTGCTGCCACTGCTGCTGCTTCAAAGCCTGCAGCTGCGGTAACACCGCCTGCTATCTGTTTCATATCATCATCCTCCTTTAACTTTCTGTTTCCGACCACCCATTACTGATTAAATGCAGTAATATTGGCCTCATTTAATGTAAAATCATAATAGTTCAAATCTTCTCTCTTGGTCCAGCCGATACAATTCCAAAAGGCGTTACCCACATCATTCTGGGTAAAAGCAATCAGGCTCACCTTGTTCACCTGCTCCGCCTTCAGAGCGTTCATACAGAACACCACCATTGCCTTACCAATGCCCAAACGTCTGTAATCCTCCCGGACACATACATGGTACAGGCAGCCTCTTCGGCCATCATGCCCACAGAGGATACCACCCACAATGGAACCATCCTCTGCCACTGCTACCACACTGGTCTCCGGATTACGTCTAAGGAATCTCTCCACACCCACATAGGAATCATCAATGCTTCGGATACCAAAGCCCTTAATAGTCATCCACAATGCGTGTAATCCTTCATAATCTGCAATTGTCATGGCCCGTACGATATAGCTTTTATTACTCATTTGGAACTCCTATAAAATATGTATCAATTAATGTATCTTTTGTTAGCATACCACTTTTTGCATAAATGTCCACTACTTTTTTCATTTTTATGCAAATTTCTTTTGTTTCAATGTATTATTATGCATATTTTATTGTTTTATGCACGTCTTTGTGCATATTTATTCCAATTATACCATTTCTGAGCGGTCTGAAGGTCCTATCTAACACCCACAAACATATTGTAAAAAATTTGTAAGATTTCGAACCTTTTTTTGTAAGAATATTGTGCTATAGTAGAAACATCACTAGTGAGAAGAGGGGACAGATATGAATAAAGAACGTATCTTGGTAGTAGACGATGATATAGACATCGTAAATACATTGAAGATTCAATTGGAACGGGAGGGCTATGAGGTATTCTGTGCCTACAACGGTTTGGAAGCCCTGGAGATTCTGGAAACCAACATGATCCATCTGATTCTGCTGGATATTATGATGCCTAAGTTGGATGGCTTTTCTTCTATTATTAAAATAAGGGAAAAACAAAACATCCCCATTTTGGTTATGTCCGCCAAAACAGAAGAGTCAGATAAAATATTAGGACTATCCATTGGTGCAGATGATTATATCAGCAAGCCCTTTCAATACCGTGAGGTACTGGCAAGAGTGAAAAGTCAACTGCGACGTTACATGTCTCTGGGGGGCATCCACTCTGCTTCCGACGAAATCCGTGTAGGACGCCTGTGTTATGATTTTAAGGCTCATACACTGACCGCTGACGGAGAGCCGGTAAAGTTGACCTCTACGGAAACCAGAATTATCGAACTGCTGATGCGCAATCCCGGACGAATCTTTTCGGCAGAAGAGATTTACTCCCGCATCTGGCAGGAACCCATTGCCTATAACGGAGAAAAAACCGTTATGGTACATATCAGAAGAATCCGAGAAAAAATAGAAATCAACCCGGGAGACCCGGAATATTTAAAGGTGGTGTGGGGAATTGGATACAAATTTGAAAAAAAGTAAAAAAATAAGAGCATTTATATACCGAATCATTACAGTTGCTTCCTGCTTTACCATGCTGGCAACTGCCTGCCTGGGAAAAGAGGCTTTGATTAACCTACAAAGGGAAGGTATCGGCACTTTCTCCGGAAGCATTTATTACTTAACGGAATTTAGGGAGTATATCAGCGAGATTTACACCTATGCCATGCTGGGGTATGCGGGTGTAGGCGATGAACAAGGAAATCCATTGGAAAATGCGGGTGTCAACACTCTGAAAAATGACTATATTAGTAAGTTAAACTATATATTAAAGCATGACAGCAAGGACCTCGTTTATTTTATCAAAGTGGGGAACCACGTAAAGGTACACAATACCACGAATACCCTACTGTATTCGGCCACCCAGAGTTTGCTGCTTCCTGAGCAAATCACCCTATGCTGTCATTGGAACGGTCCTCTGGAAACACTGCAATTTTTCCCTTCCGAAGATAGTTCCATTGCCGGAGCACCGAAAGATTACTTCTCTCAACAATATCGGCCCAGCAATAAGAATGCGGGCCAAATACAGTTAGTACTGGGTTTTGCTGACGAGGATAATTTCCAATCCTCTGCTTTCCGGGACTACAAAGTAAAGGCCCGGTTTTATCAGCGGATTCTTTGGGCCCTCCTAATAAGCACCGGTTCCACATTGCTCTTTAGCCTGCTCAGTATCCTGACACGCAAGGCAGGAAAAACAGCTACTGCAGAATACGCAAAGCAAGTGGTAAAAATATATCCCGAGCTGAAGCTACTGCTACTGCTTATCCTATGGAGATTATGCTACGATCTGAATCTATGGTATTTTGCCGGAGATTGGCAATTCCGTATTATTGCTTCCTTTTTCCCCGGTATGTATGCACTATTTGGTGCTTTCCTTTACTTGTTGTATCGTGACCTACTTGGAAATGGAGCGGCATTTTTCCGCCATTCCCTGCTGGTATCTATAGGTAAATACATCAGAAATTATCAAGGTTGTATGCGATGGTATCGGAAATTATCCAATATCTACATATGCAGCATACTCATCACGTGCCTGTTGTTTGGTGTGGCCTTGACCCATTTCCTTAGCTTCACCACTAACCTAGAACAGATTAATATAACAAACATCCTCTTGTTCATAGGCGGCGTGGTATTCCTTTTGTACAGCATACGATTGGGAGCTTTTATAAAGGACGTAAAGACCACAGCAGAAAAAATTACTTCCCTGCGTCAAGGTCAAGATAATAAACCTCTGACCCTCCCTTCCGGATCTTTATTGGAAGATACTGCCCGGGATTTGAATGCTTTGGAACAGGGGATGGAGGCTGCGGTAGAGGAAAATAACCGTTCTAACCGCATGCGGGTGGAATTGATTACCAACGTATCCCACGATTTGAAGACACCCCTAACTTCCATTATTAATTATGCAGAACTGCTCTGCGAGGAAGAATTATCTGCCCCCTCTTCAGACTATGCACAGGCCCTGCGCTCCAAGGCCTACCGTTTAAAAAGCATGGTGCAGGATGTATTTGAACTGTCCAAAGCCACCAGCGGCAATCTGCCTGTGGAGAATGTGCGCCTGGACCTGGCCAAACTGATACGACAGACCCTGGCTGATATGGACGAACGGATTCAGGACAGCCCTCTAACCTTTAAATTAAATATTATTTCCGAGCCTCTAATGATAGAAGCAGATGGAGAGCGTCTGTACCGGGTATTCCAAAACCTGATTGTCAATGCCCTTCAGTATTCCCTGGACCATTCCCGGGTATATGTGCTACTGGACCAAGAGGATGGCTACGCATACGCCAAAATCAAGAATACTTCCCGGGAGGAACTGAACTTTAAGCCCGAGGATATTGTAGAGCGGTTCGTCCGTAGCGACAAATCCCGTACCACCGAAGGAAGTGGTCTGGGCCTGTCCATTGCACAAGGCTTTACCGAAGCCTGCGGCGGTACCTTCTCCCTGGAGCTGGATGCGGATTTATTTACTGTCACCCTTCGTTTCCCTTTAGCGGCACCGGACCCACAAGGAGAAACCAACCATGAAGACATTGAAGCTGCATCAGTTGCAGACAAATAAATTTTCACTCTTTTCAGACCGGGCATTGGTAGTGCTTATATCGGTGGTAACCCTATTGTTACAAATCATATCCTTTGTCACTACCTGGAACGGTTCCCGCATCTATCTGGAGGATATCTTTCCCCATGCGGCACTGTTCTTTGCCCTGGCCATACAAGCCACCGCATACTGTTTTAGCAATGCTCTGCGACAGGGACGCAAACCCTTACGTATCCTTGCCCTATGTGTGGCCCTGTGTTGTTCCACCTACTACTCCTATATTGGCATTTACAATTCCGTAAATTCACCGGCCATCTATCTGGAGGGAAATTATGTGCGGATTACACGGGAGCTAAGCAGTATCTATCAGGCCCAAACCCAAGAAACCATTTCCGGTGCCATGGAGAAAATCCATGGCGCCGCTTCCAAAATCAGTGCTTACACCCAAACTCTTACGGAGCGTACGCAGCTATATGATTCCTGCCTTCAGGCGCTGGAAGAGTTAAAGGTATCCAAAAGCTCCGGTCTAAAGGCTCCCAAACAGTCTTCCTTTGAAACCTATGAGGAATATGCGGCTGCCTATCAGGCCTACATCAACAGCTTTTCCCAAGCCGGTGACATAGAGCTGAAAACAGCCCGTACCCGGACTCTGGCCGCTTATGGTTTCACAGATGAACAGTCCCTAAATACCGCACGTCAGGAAAATGAAGCGGCCTTCAGTGGCTTATGTTCTGCACTGGATACCACCCCGAAAGAAATACAGGCGCAGCTGGCCACCCTTACCGCTGATTTGATTACTGCTGTGGAAAATACTTCCCTGGGGCAACCCCTGACCGTCGAACACACCCGACAAATGAGCCGTCTGTTTCAGGCAGCGCAGCTATGCGGATTTGCTGACAACATACAGCTTTCTTCCCTGCTTACTGCCTTAAATCAATGCGCTCAGGTTTCCTCTGCTCCATTAATGGAAGATTATTCCCGACTACCGGAGGGATTGCCGGAAGGGAGCGCTACAGATGAACATCTGATGCAATTAAAAGCAGAAATGGATTCCCAGATACTTCACGGGCTCATGAAAATCAATACTTTATTGGATACAGCTGAGCAACTGCCCTATTCGGATTCTAAATATGCCATTACGGACCTGTATCTGCTGCCCATCTCCGCATTAAAGGATCCCACCCAAAGAATGACTGCATTCTTTTGTCTGGGTATGGCTGCTCTGGTCGATTTACTGTCCGTACTGTTTGCAGCATCCCTGCCCCAGGAAAAACCCTTGTGGAAACGAAGACTTTTACGAAGCAGCTATATGGAAGAATATGCTAAGCAGATATATGCCTCTCTGCCGGACGCTAATAACAGTGCCCGGTCCCTGGCAGACTTCTTACAACACTTCGGCCCCAGTCCCCGGACGGAAGCGGATGGCTATATGATGAGTGCGGACACGGACCTCTTACAGAAGTACCGCACCTTGTCTGCATTACTTTGTCAGGTCAACCTGGCCAAATTGGTACCTGCCCACTTCCTGGGAAATGAAAAGGAACAACTGCTGTTAAAGGCCCGCTTTGTTTTTTGGGCCAATGAAATCATATCCAACCAACAAGAAAACACTTCAGTGGAAGGAGGATTGTATGAGTAATCTGATTTTTACCCTTTTGACCGCTATCCGCCTGCTCTGCCACTTGCCCTTAACCTCTGCTCTTCGACGCGGGCAGGTACGGGAAAGCTTTTGTACCGGATGGTGCATGGACCTTTTATTTAGTATCTGCGGAATGATTCTTAGCTTCGGTATCTATAAATATGATTTATGGCCACAGATGAAATGGAATCACTTTGTGCTACTGGTTATGTATTTGTTGCTTGGAATCCTGTTACTACTGTTGGCCCCCTCCGGGATAGGACTTTTACGTCCCCGCCCCACCCTACCGGAAGCCCTGCTTGCCGCAGAATATCGTTTTAACGATACCCTGATAATGATACGCAAATTTTTACTATGCTTATTAATGGGAGCACCTCTTTGCCTGCGTTTTTTGTACAATATCCAACAGTTTGAAGCCTTCTTGTTACCCTTGGAAGAAACCCGGCTATGCGGAGGCATATGTTTTATCTGCTTCCTGATTTTACTTCCCATCAGCGTACGCCAAGGTTTCTTCTGGTT
>JAFUKK010000177.1 GCA_017473665.1 Lachnospiraceae bacterium | reverse complement strand
GTATCTGCTGAAAAACGCTTACCGGGTGCAGAGGGAACCACAAATTTTCTCTGCTTATCTGCGCGAATAATTTTGCCTACCTTTTCAAACTGCTCTGCACTTGCCAAAGAGCTACCACCAAATTTTACTACCTTTGCCATTGTTCTATCCAAACCTTTCTGTTATCAATATTTTCAATCTATCTCCTGTCAGCCTCTAGCCACAGGCCCTCCGGGGCCGGATTATTCCAGCTCCAGGAATTTATCAATGAGCTTATGACCCTGAGCCACAAAATGACCGCTTACCTTAGCCTCTGCCTCATTGTAATTCCATGTATTCTTCTGCTCTTTGGTACTATCATAGAGCATATAAGGCACATTGTCGGAAGTATGGGTACGCACACAGATGGGAGTAGGATGATCCGGCAGTACCAACATTCTGAAATCCACGCCTGCTGCTGCCAGCTTCTCTGCAGTAGGTCCGATGACCTTTTCATCCAGGTACTCAATAGCCTGAATTTTACGCTCCAGGCTACCCTGGTGTCCCATTTCATCGGGTGCTTCCACATGGATATAAGCAAAATCAAAACCGTCCTCACACAGTGCCTTTACAGCCGCATTCACTTTGTCCTCATAATTGGTATGTAAGCCGCCGTTGGCACCCTCTAACAGAGCCACGCCCATACCGGCACCTACTGCGATACCCTTCAGCAAATCTACTGCGGATACCATCATACCTTTCTTGCCGGTCTTTTCCTCAAAGGAGCTAAGCATGGGCTTGGTGCCTGCACCCCAGAACCAGCAACAGTTGGCAGGATTTAGGCCCTGTTTTTTACGTTCTATATTAATAGGATGATTTACCAGAATATCATAGCTCCTTCTCATCATTTCCTTTAACGCCGCGTCCTTGGGTAAATACTCACCAATGACTCTGCCAAGTACATCATGAGGAGGGGTCAATTCAACCACCTGACCCTGATTCCAAATCAGACAATGACGATAGCTGGTACCCACATAAAACTGATAGGTCTCATTGGCCAGTTCTTTCATAACCTCATTTAAAAGAACTGCACAGTCCTCAGTACTGATTTCAGAAGCGCTGTGGTCGATAATGGTCTTTTCCTCGAAGGGTACATCCTCTTCGGAAATGGTCACAATATTACAACGGATAGCCACATCCGTATCCTTCATAGGTACTCCGATACTCAATGCCTCCAGGGGAGAACGACCGGAATAATACTTCTTAGGGTCATATCCCATTACAGACAGATTGGCAGTATCCGAACCGGGATTCATACCATCGGGGATAGTGTGTACCATACCCACTTCAGATAATTTGCTAAGACGGTCCATATGGGGGGTCTTGGCATACTCCAGGGGAGTCTTGCCGCCGATTTCCGCTATGGGCTCATCTGCCATGCCATCACCTAAAACTACTACATATTTCATTACTGTTTCCTCTCATTCCATCTATATCAGCAAAGGGACATTTCCCTCGCCACTTGTCATTCTATCCTACAATTACAGGCTACGCCAAACGAATCTTGCTAAGCAGCGCATTACCCAGAGCTACACACTTTTCTGCACAAGCCTTTTCGCTCACAGGAGCTGTGATGTAAGCTGCATCCGCTCTGTCTGCCACTACCACTTCCTTAGCACCGGGGAATGCGGTCAACACTGCATCTGCTGCGGACTTCTCCACACGCAGGAAAAAGCTTCTCTCCACCTCATCCACGGAGGCAAACTTGGCATCCACATCCTCCCAATAGCAGGGAAGGGTACGTCCCATATTGCGGGCACAGTCAATTACATCTGCTACCACTGCACTGGCGGTTGCCAGCTTACCTGCACCCTTACCGTAGAACATTGCATCACCCAGCATATTGCCGGTTACCAGAATACCATTAAATACATCATTTACCATTGCCAGAGGATTCTCTTTACTTACCATGCAAGGAGTCACCATTGCCAGCACCTCATCCTCGGATACAGGCTTTGCACTGGCCAGCAGCTTAATGGTCATGCCTGCTGCCTTGGCATATACAAAGTCATCCGCGGTAATACGGGTGATACCTTCGGTAAATACCTTCTCGGAATCCACATTCTTGCCCATCATCAAGGATGCTAGGATAGCAATCTTTCTGCGGGCATCATAGCCCTCCACATCTGCCTCAGGATTACGCTCTGCATAGCCCAGCTCCTGTGCCTCCTTCAATACAGTCTCAAAATCTGCACCGGCTCTTTCCATCTTGGTCAATATGTAATTGGTAGTACCATTCAAAATACCGGTAATATTTTCAATCTTCTCAGCAGTGAGACAATCATTGAGAGGTCTGATAATGGGAATACCGCCACCTACGCTTGCTTCAAAACGATAATTACAATTGTTTGCCTTGGCAATCTGCAACAACTCAGGACCGTGCTTTGCAACCAGTTCCTTATTGGAGGTACAAACGCTCTTTCCCTTCTCCAAAGCCTTTTTAGAGTACTCATAGGCAGGCTTTACACCTCCCATGGTTTCACATACGATTTGTACCTCAGGGTCATCCAAAATCACATTCATATCGTGGACTACCTTTGCCTCATGAGGATCACCGGGAAAATCACGAAGATCCAGAATGTACTTCACATTCAGTTCATTCCCTGCCTTTTGATTAACTGCTGCCTTATTACTCTCTATTACTTCTACTACGCCGCTACCTACAACGCCATATCCTAATACTGCTACCTGAATCATTTTTCACCCTCACTATTCTTTTGCTAATATTTTTACGTGGTGCATACCCTTCTGGTTTTCCATCTCCTCAATCATTTGAGAAACATCCGTACGCTCCAGTATCTGGATACTGATACTTAAGGATGCCACTCCGTTGATAGGGATACTTTGATGAATGGTCAGGATATTTCCACCGTAAGCTGCTATAATCTTCAGTACATCTGACAAAAGTCCCGGCTCATCATCCATCTGGAAGGTCAATGTAATGGTGGTACCCTGGGAATTATCATGGAACTGGAAAATATCATCCTTATACTTATAAAAAGAACTACGGCTGATTCCCACAGCATCCACTGCTTCCTGGATATTCAACACCTTCTCCGTCTCCAATAGTTCCTTGGCCTCCACTACCTTCAGTAATACCTCCGGTACCGCTTTCCGACGCACCACATAATACTTTGTTGGTTCCTTCATATTTCCTCACATTCTGCCCTAAAAGGGCTTGCTAACACCAACAGATACCGTTTGTCTGTTTTTCTCAGACGGACACTTGTGTGTCGTTGAGGGATATTTTAGCACAGTAAATTGTGAAAAACAATATAAATATTGCACTTAATTCAGTACAAAAGAAGAGGTCCTTTGGTTAAAATGCCAAAGGACCTCCCTGTCTGCAACAATAATCTGCTTTACTCTATGCAATATCATCCATCTGTGCCGTGTACAAACGATAATAATATCCCTTTTGTGCCATCAGTTCTTCGTGGCTTCCACATTCCACGATACCGCCCTGATCCACATACATTATCTTATCACAGTTCTTAATAGTAGAAAGTCTGTGGGCAATGATAAAGGATGTTCTACCCTCCAGCATGGCATTCAAGCCCTGCTGCAAAGCTCTTTCCGTCTGTACATCAATACTGGAAGTGGCCTCATCCAGCACCAAAATCGCAGGATTGGAAAGCAAGGTTCTGGCAAAGGAAATAAGCTGCTTCTGTCCTTGAGACAGCAGGGAGCCTCTTTCTTTTACCTCCGTCTGATAACCATCCGTAAATCTGTTAATGAAGTCATCCGCACAAACTGTCTTGCTGGCCGTTATAATTTCCTGGGTAGTGGCATCCAGCTTACCATAGCGAATATTATCTTCGATGGTTCCGGAGAAGATAAAGCTATCCTGCAGCATGATACCCATCTGGGAACGCAGGGAATGCAGCTGCACCTTTGCAATATCCTGTCCATCGATTAATACCCTTCCCTGTCCCACATTGTAAAATCTGGAAATCAGGTTCACAATGGTACTCTTTCCGGCACCGGTAGGTCCTACCAAAGCTACACTCTCACCAGCCTTTACTGTAAAGGAAACATTCTTTAATACATCCTTACCCTCTTCGTAAGCAAAGGTAACATTTTCAAAGGTAACATCACCTTTAATCTCCGGCATCTCCACTGCATCTTCCGCATCACATACGGTTACCGGCTCATCCAAGGTTTCAAAAATACGTTCCAAATAAGCAATATTGTTAATAAAGTTGTTAAAAATATTACCCAGGTTCATAATGGGCTGCCAGAAACGGGATGCATAGGAGGTAATCGCTACAATTACACCCAAACTTACCTCTCCTTCTCCCATAAAAATAAGTCCGACGATAAATACAGCCGCTCTTACCCAGACAGATATATTATCAATGCCGGGCCATACCGTATTACTGTACATTACCGCCTTGAACCAGGTGGTCCGGCAACGGTCACACAGCTCCGCGAAGGTTTCTGCATTTTCTTCTTCTCTGGCAAACATCTGGGTAATTCTGGCACCTACAATATTCTCCTGCAGATATGCATTTAAATTGGAGTTCTTGTTGGATACCTGCTGCCATGCACGTCTTTGCTTATCCTTAATCCAGAACATAAAAGCTGCCAATATAGGCACACCGGCCATTACCACCAATGAAAGCTTTACATCCACACAGAACATAAAGACGATAATGAAAATCAGGTTAATGATTTCCAACACCACGTTAATCAAACCGTTGGAAAGCATATCCGAAACAGAGTTTACATAGTTTACCACGCGGATTAATATCTTGCCGTGAGGTCTGTCATCGTAATACTGGAAAGGAAGCTTCTGTAAATGTCCGAAAATATCCTTACGAATATCATAAATAATATTCTGGCTCACCTGAATCATAATTTTAGAACGAATGGTGGTAAAAATAATACTCAAAATAAAGGTAAAGCACAGCAGTGCCACCAGCATAAACAGCATCCGCACATCCTTATCCGGAATTGCTTCATCCAATGCCCGCTGTGTAATCATAGGCCCAAACAATCCGGTGATACCGCCGATGGCACTTAATATCAGCGCAAATATCATCTTGCCTAAGTACTTTTTTATATACACAAAGGCCCGCAGCAAATGGTGGTAGTCAAAGGGAGTTTCCAAAACTTCATCTTCTCTGTATGTATTTCTTCTAGCCATAATTATACCTCCTCCCCTGTCTGTAGCTGCACCAAAT
>JAFUKK010000176.1 GCA_017473665.1 Lachnospiraceae bacterium | reverse complement strand
TGGTTTTACCGGCACCGTTGACCCCCAACATGGCAAACAGACTTCCCTCCGGAATCTTCAAATCCAAGTCATTCACTGCCACTTTACTGCCAAATTCTTTTCTTAGTCCATTGATTTCAATACTGTATTTCATGATTATCCCTCCTGACTGCTCTTCAACCTCTGATTAATCTCTTTCACATCCCGGCTGCAGATATGATACTGTACCACCCAACAAATAGTGTAGGTCCCCAGGATACTGAGCAATCCCGACACCATGGAAGTAGTGTATTTGTGAAATCCCCACAAATAGCAGGCCACCGGTATCCATGTCCCCAGCATCAGCACCAGATACAGAATACTCTGAATGAGCAGACCCGGCCGCTTCCACTCCAGTATTACAGTACCGGCAGAAGCCACACCACTGATAAGTCCTATGAAGAGCATTTGCACAGAATAGGCCATCACCGGATTGGCAAACCCGGCCATATACTCCGGCAACATGGGAATTGCTCCGGTAATGCTCATCACACCGAGCTGCACCACCATGGATATGGTGATACCAAAAGTAAATCCATATATAAAACGAACAATACTGCTTTTCATCTCCGCCTCCTACATCAGTTCCTCTTTTATCTTTTTCACATATCTTCTGGACACATATGTTTCGTCCCCGTTTTTCATATACATGCGGATAGTTCCCACATGGCTCATATCCAGCTTTTCAATTTGTTCCATGTTTACAATTTCTGAATTGGATATCCGTACAAAACCCCAGTCCGCCAGCTGCTCCTCCAGGGTATAGAGCCGCTCCCGCACCTCATAGCAATCTTCTGCGGTGCGTATATATACCTTCTTACTGGCAGAATAGATTCTGATAATCTGTGCAGGCACCAGGGTCCTGGCCTCCTGCCCCTTGTGCACCCGTAACCCGGTGCCAAGAAAATTTTGCAATATTTCCCGGATACGTACCAGCTCCGGTGTTTTCTCCCTATTACAAAGATGTATCTCCGGTTCTGTATAGGTATTTTGAATATCAAATTTAATCTTCATGGGGTGCGCTCTCCCTTACTTTTGTAATCTGATTATCATTATAATGGGTGGGGAAAATAAAGCAATGATTTGGAGACAGATGGTCACTGGGACCGGATAAGTGGCAAAAACCCACCTGAACTTATTGGGAAAGTTCGGGTGGGTTTAAAGATCATATTAATAGATTACTTTTGCGGCATCCTCCGGGCTTGCAAAGGGTCCGGGAATCACATTCATGCCACGATGGGAGCCAAAATAGTCTGCATCGAACTGTATGGGAGTTCCGTCAGGATTCTCAAAGTACTGTTCCGGCTCAAAGGCCTTACCCAGCACCTGTGTATTAATCATTCTGCCATCAAAGCCCTCTAAGAAGTCATAAATATTGGTATCCAGATAATACTGGCCATCCTTTTCTACCACTTCTACCTTAATATCTGCCGGATTCTCTCCGGTCACCAGACCATTGACCTCCTTCTTCCAAGCCTTGGCTCCGCCCAGGTACGCGTTACCCTCTGACCACACAGGCAGATGACCGAAATGGGCAGGCTCCAGGCCCTTCATATTAGCAGGCCTACTAAAATCAAACTGGGCAATCCACTCCTCATAGGTAGGATACTCATCAAAGGTCCAGGTTCCTACCAGACGATTCTCTGACTCAAATCCGTCATCTGAATCGTGGGGTGTAATCTTATCCTCACCGGGCCATTTCTGCACAAAGATATTGTTGTAGAATCGGTTGTCCCCGTGAAGGAAGGTCATAAAACCCATAACCTCAGTTCTGTGAGGAATGTGATAGGGGGTATACCTGGTACCGGTACCACCGCCTACATCCGTAAGAGCACCACAAATCAGGTTATGTACCATGGCCACACCCTGGGTGGCAAATCGCAAGCCCGCTTCAGAAAGCATAATATTGTGGTCAATGAGGGTAGGTCCGTGACTTACCTCCACAAAAATATCCTGGGACATCATGCCGCCTTTTAAGCTCTTGGCAAACTCGGGACGCTGATTATCATGAAGCAGATTCTGGGTCAGTCTGGTACCCTGAGCCTCCCAGTCACACCAGATACCCATGGTACAGTGGTGGATATGATTACGACGCATGATCACATCAATGGCTGCATGCATCTTGATACCGGAGATTTCAGCACCGCCCAGCTCCATCATGTTGTTGATATGGTGGATATGGTTGTCTTCGATGATACTGAATACACCACCCATACGGCCGATGATACCCCCCTGCTCACAGTGATGAATATTGTTCCGGCGGATGATATGTCCACCGATATTCTCCTTTAGCCAACCGTGATACTGTCCACGGCATACTGCATCCCTTTCCATCTGGGTAGGGCTCTTTACATATTTGTAGGTAAAATAATGCTCATTATCCGGGTCCAGATATTTTCCTACGGAGATACCGGCACATTTACTGTTGGAAATCTCACAATCCTCAATAATCCAGCCCTTACTCCAATGGGGACCAATCATACCATCCTGGAATGCTGCGGGAGGCGCCCAGGTGGTAGCTGCCTTGTTGATATTAAAACCGCTGACGGTAATATAATTGATACCGGTCCGGGAAGGCATGAAGCATTCCCGTCTCACATTGATTTCCACATTTTCTTCATTGGGATTCTTGCCCTGGAAATTGGCATAGATGATGGTCTCATCCTTTGCCTCATCCTGCTGGGTATACCATTTGTACACGGATTCCTCAGGCACCCAGCTACATTCGTAAACCTCTCCCTTGATACAATCCTCCAGGGAAGATACCTCATACAGGGCTCTGTCATTTAGATACACGCATCCGGTATGCTTATCTGCCTTGGCAAAATACCAGTCACCATACACCAAAGTGGTATAGGGATTGTATGCTCCAAAGATGCTGTTGCTGACGCGGCATACCCATACATTTCCTTCATACTGCACCCAGTCCTTCACTTGCTCTGCACCGGTGATGACCGCACCTAAAGGCTCCGTACTGCGGTAGGTGATGGGGGCAGTTTCTTCTCCTGCATTTATGGGGTCCACATATTCCCGATAGATACCGGGCGCAACCAGTACCTCATCTCCGGGCATGGCTATCATTGCCGCCTCGTTGATTCGCCGGAACGGTCTCTCTGGAGTACCGTTTCCATCCCATTTGGCATTTGCGTTTACATAGATTTTCATTGTAACCCTCCTATTTCACTTTAATTTACTACACCCATCATTGTATAAATCCTTACCCCACTACACCGCTATATAGGCTCCGGCCTGTACCTTCCACATCTGTGCGTATTTACCGTTTTGCTTAAGAAGCTCTTCATGACTTCCCTGCTCCACGATACGGCCATCCTCCAACATAATAATGCGGTCTGCAATTCTTGTGGTGGACAATCTGTGGGAAATGAAAATAACTGTTTTATTCTCTGTGGCTGAAAGCATGGCATGGTTTAACTGATATTCTGCAATAGGATCCAAGGCACTGGAGGGTTCATCCAATATCATAAGACCTGCATGATTGTAGAATACGCGTGCAATGGCAAGCTTCTGGCTCTCTCCGCCGGATAAATTAATACCCTCCTCTGAAAACTCGGTGGTAAGCTCAGTATCCAGTCCCTTAGGCATGCGGTTAATTCGCTTCATCAGTCCGCTATCGGTAAGGGCCTGTGTAATCCGCTCCTCATCACATGCATCATCCACATCCAGCATTACATTTTCTTTTATATTGCCGGCAAATATCTGGAAGTCCTGGAATACGGTTCCGATGGTATCCCGATACTTTGCCACATCATATTTGCGGATATCCGTTCCGTCTGCCAGCATTTCACCCCAGTTCACGTCATACAATCGCCTCAGTACTTTTACAAGGGTCGTCTTTCCTGCTCCGTTGTAACCCACCAGTGCAATCTTTTCGCCGGGCTTAATATGTATATTCAGGTCCTTGAGCAACATATCCTTGCTGCTACCGTATGCAAAGGATACGTTTCTGAGCTCCATCTCCTTGGCCTCTTCAGATGGAATCAGTCCCTCCTGTGATACAATTTCCGGTTCATATGCCAGGAATTTCCTGATTTTACTTACATAAAGGCTTGTTTCACTGGCAAAGGGATATACGTCGGTAAAAATCCTCATGCCATTCTTCAGGCTTCCAAAGGAATTGTACAAAATGGCCACCGTACTGAAGGATAAGGTACCCCGCACTGCTGCCTGGAACACCAGGTAGGAAATATACAATACATCGCTGAACATGGCATTGCTCACATATCTGCGTAAGAATCCCAGCAGGAATTTCCGTTTCGTATATTTCTTTTCAATCTGATAAACTTCATCGTTGGCTTCTTCAAAATTCCGGAAAAGAATATTGGATACATCCGGATTTAAGCGGATTTCTTTTGCATAATCATTCAGGTAAAAAATACGCTTAATATAATCTCTCTTTCTGGTGAAGGGATTTCCTTCCACTCTAACCAGGAAATTGAGCTTGTTATACATCTGGTTAAATACAAACGCCAACACAAAAGACGCAATGGCAAAGAAAATGGATACCTTGTCTCTCATAAAGAAGTAAATACCGGTAGAAATAAATACGGTAATACCGGATAAGGTATTTTGTATAAACTGAGTCGCTCTGTCAATCTGCCTGTCTACTTCCGCAATGGCAAGCACCTGCTCATTGTAGAACTCCGGATTATCATAGCAGGCAAGGTCCAGTCCCTTTGCTTTTTCATACAGCATCATCTTGATTTTTTCACGGACCTTGGGTCTTTCTTTCACAGTGATATAGTCTCCCACCCATACAGTAAATACCATACCCAGCGTGATGCCCGCTGCCAATAGCAGGATAAAGGCTGCTACCTTTTTAAAGGGATAATTAAATTCTGCCGCTTCCAACACATATCCGATACCCACCACATGCTCAAAGAATATGGATAACTGACCTCTTATGGCGTCCAGTGCCACAAAAATAATATACGAGGGAGAGGCTATAAACATTAATTTCAGGAGGAAGAAGTTATTACTGAAAACTTCTTTCACAGACTGCTTAGTCTGTTCTTTTTCATTACTGCCTTTTTTCACAGTATCACCTCCTCTTCATTTTCAATCGCAAGATAATTCATGGCCTGCTTCTTATACATTTGGGCATAGCTGCCCTTTGCCGCAATCAGCTGCTCATGAGTACCTTCCTCAATCAGCCGGCCCTTCTCCAGCATGAATACCTTATCGCAATTCTTAACAGAAGAAAGTCTGTGGGAAATAAACAGCATAGTGTGGTCCGTTCCCTCTTTCATAATGTTTCGGAACAGCTCATACTCCGCAATGGGGTCCAATGCACTGGAGGGTTCATCAAAAATCTTCATAGGTGCATCCTTAACAAAGGTCCTGGCCACCGCCAGCTTCTGGCTTTCTCCACCGGAAAGCACCACGCCCCCTTCATCAAACTCTTTAGTCATGACTGCATCCAGGCCCCCATCCAGTGTCATCACCTTGTCATATACGCCGGCCTTTTTCAATGCAGAAATCACTAACTCCTCCTCGTTTTCGTAATGCCGTCCCATCAGGACATTTTCCTTCACGGTCATTCCAAACAGCTGAAAGTCCTGGAAGGTGGTAGCAAATAATTCCCGATAGGCCTTTAAATTGTACTCCCTAATATCTTTTCCATTGTAAAAAATGGTTCCCGATGTGGGATCATAGAGTCTCAGAAGCAGCTTAATAATAGTAGTTTTTCCGGCACCATTATGTCCCACCAGTGCTGCAGTCTGGCCCTTTGTAATCACAAAGGACAAATCCTTGATGGTTTCTTCTTCCTTGTAGGAAAAAGAAACATTGCGAAATTCCAGACTTCCAAACTCTTTATCCGGCATATCACCGTCCTGGTCCTCCGGAATGGCCTCCTGATAGTTCAAAAAGCTGCGGAAATTGTTAATGAACATGCCATGCTTGAGGATTTCCATGATATTTTCAAACACACGAATCAAAATCCAAGTCATGGCCACCATTAGGCTGGTCATAATGGTCAATTGGGCCAGTGTAATGGAGCCGGTTACCTGTTTACGGTAGATAGCGTAGAGCAATACGCCCTCAAAAATAACCGTAAAGGTAAATGTAATTCTCCAGAAGTCATAGTTAGCGTTGGCAAAAGCATACTTTTTTGCCACCTTTACACTACGGTCTGTGGCATCCCGATACTGCTTTTTCAATAACCCAAATACATTGGAAAGACGAATCTCCTTTGCCCCGTCCGGTAAATACATCATACGGCTCACATAATTCAGCACCTTCTCATTAGGAGCCTGGGCCTGATAACTCTTAAATTCAACCTTATTTTTTAAATTACCGAAAACAAAATTACCTATCAGTGGGGAGATAATAAATAGAATCGCATAGTGGTCGATTTCATACATAAACCAGAACACCACCACGGCACTGACAGCACCGATTACAGTTCCGAATACACCCCGGATGATTGCAGTGATTTTCTCTTCTGCCCCATCCATGGCCATGGTGTAACGGTTGTAAAAATCAGCATCCTCGTAGCATTTCAGCTCTACATTCTTGGCCTTGGCATATAATTTCTTATAAATACCCCCAAAAAGCCGATTGGTCTCCAGCGGATATACCACATTCTCAACATAGTTGGAATAGATAGAGCATGCACAAAAGAAACAACCGCTTATAACGATAAAAAGAAATATGGGCTGAAATCCCACACCCTTATCCAATGCTTCCACAATCTTTCTCATAAAGATTCCGTCAAAAAACACCCATTCCGTGTGGCCTATGAGCCACAGAAAGAAGGAATGTACCACAATACTTTTACTGATGGATGCGCCCAGTGTCACCGCATACCATGCATTCCTGATTGTCTGTTTTAAAGACAATTTCTCCTTTTCTGTTTTTTCCATCTTTTCTCCCCCGTGTATAACATAAATACCATGATTAAGCTTTGCTGCATCATGACTTGCATACATTTTATCATAGATTATCCATTGGAGATATTAATTTTCGAAAAATAGGTAGAATTAGCTATTTTAGCGTTTAATATATGTTTTTTTGATAGAGCAAGGCAATCTTTAGGAATCTAAAGACTGCATATTTACGAAGATAAAGGGGTATGATATACTATATGTATGTTCAGAAAGGTGGCATATAAAATGTTTTCCTATAAAAAGTTATTTTTATTGATGGAAGAAAGAGAAATATCAAAAGAAAAATTAAAGAATGATATTGGAATCTCCTCTGCGACGATGGCTAAGCTTGCAAAAAATGAAGAAGTGGCATTATCAACCATACAGAGTTTATGCAAATATTTTGATTGTCAACCGGGGGCAATTCTATCATACGAAAAAGAAATAGATGAAAATTCAATCCTCTTTAGACTCAGGGAAGAACAGGACATAAAGCTAAAAGGCGGATTATATCATCAGACGCAGGTGAGATTGGCCTATAACTCAAATCATATGGAAGGCAGCCGATTGACAGAAGACCAAACAAGAAGTATCTACGAAACCCAAACAATCGGTGTTACAGAGGGAACTGAAAAGATTGATGATATCATTGAAACAGTGAATCATTTCAGGTGTTTTGATTACATTCTAACAGTAGCAGATAAAGAACTGTCAGAAGATATTGTGAAGCATATTCATTTATTATTAAAGAGCGGCACAACCGATAGCCAGAAGGAATGGTTTGCTGTGGGAGATTATAAAAAGCGCCCTAATATGATTGGAAATATGATGGAAACAACACACCCTTCAAAGGTTGCATCAGAAATTAAACAATTGTTAAAAAGCTATAGAGAAAACAGTAATGTAACATTTGAGGATATCGTTGATTTTCATTATCGCTTCGAAAAAATACATCCCTTCCAAGATGGAAATGGTCGTGTAGGAAGACTGATTATGTTTAAGGAATGTTTAAAATATAATATTCCTCCATTCATTATCGAGGATGTATCAAAAGAATATTATAGAAGGGGTTTGCAGGAATACACCACAGAAAAGGGATTTTTAATTGAGACTTGCAGGGCCGCACAGGATGTATATAAAAAGTTGCTAGAGTACTTTGAATATATTTAGATTAAAAGCAAAAGAACTGCCCCCTGTACAATACAGGGGGCAGTCCCTACTCTACGATACGACCATTATCCAATTTATACGCTGATTAAAATCTCTCTACTTTTCCGCATATCACGGAAATTACCCTTACTAAATCCACCGTCTGCTCAATATAACTTGACCATTTAGCTTCATTGGTAATATCAGCCTTTACTATACCTGCTATTTTCACATAAGATTTGGTAATCTCGTATTTTATTGAATACTGCTCTATGTAACCTAATAATTCTTCATTCAGTTGTCCCGTTAAGACTTCCCAATTATTTTCGATCCAATTTTTATAAAATTCGTCGTTGAAACGTGCTTCCACTTTAATACGTTTTTCTTTTACCCTAAATGGTATGTTAAAGTCATAAGATACTGTTCTATTGGACCTGACTCCTATGCAATGAGGTGTACTGGGTGCTCGACTGGGACTTTTCCATTCAACCAATTCATCAGAAACATAGTTCATGAGCATCGGCATAAATTCATCTAATTCTGCTTTATGTTCCGGATCATCATATTCTTTTGTTCCTCTGACAAAGAAATCACTTTTGGCAGGAAATCTAAGCTCGACGGTATCTTCATTTTCTTCACAATTTAAATCTAAGCCGTTTTCTGTTAATGAGGCAACTAATAGCCAAATACGAAAATCAATCCCCTTTTTCTTTAACAGGTCATTAATACTATTCACCGCATTAAAATGTTCTTCCCGGACACGTTCCACAATCCAGACTGCATCCGTTACGGCCTTATCTTCTGAACCCAACATGGTAGCATAGGTAAATAACTTACCAAAATGATCATGATTCGTTTTGTTGTATTGATTTTCTATAATAATAAATCCGCCTTCTTTGGCCTCAACACAGATATCAACTCTTAAGGTACCGTCATGATCACCAAAGTCCGCCTTTTTTTCACGTATACTGGTATTGTTTAAAAAGGTCTTTCCTACAATCGCACTGATACGGTCTAATTGATACTTCTCGATATAATCCGAAAAACGTTCCTCGTTATTAAATCTCCAACTTAATTGTCTTTTCATAACAACCCTCCATCCATCAGATATACCCT
>JAFUKK010000175.1 GCA_017473665.1 Lachnospiraceae bacterium | reverse complement strand
CCAAAACAAATAAGCAGGCTTATCACAAACCAGGCCACGCCGCCTATCATCACCCGATTCAATATCCGTTCTACCAATTCCGGGGTCTTTTGCCTTAATAAAATAGGAGCCAGTAGCTTATTGCGTTTTATTTTGGCCTGAATCTCCTGTTGAAAACGGATACCTTCCGGGTTTTCCGCTCCGCAATAGGGACAACTCAAGGCTTCTGCAGCCACTTCGCCCCCGCAACATTTACATTTCATATCTTATACCTCTTAGGATTATTGTATTGTACCAAAGAATCTCTCCTATATCAGCTGCCCAAAATGTGTGCAAGCAGCGTCCCACTCTTCCACGCTTCTTTCCCGTGAAAGATCCAGTAATTCCTCCCGGGTGAGTTTTAATTCCAAAAGTTCCTCCCAAACCTGCTCACATAATATCTCTAAATGCTGCTCATTCCCCAGCACCACCCTGTCATTTATGTAAGTGCGGCTCTCGGGCATATAATACATAGCCTCTCCTATCAGATTTTCACACCAGCCCCTCTGCCATTTCAACAAATCCGACTCACTCCGGTAAGATTGATCCCGGTCCAGCTGTTCTTTCCAAAATCTTATCACTTCCAATGACTGATACAACTCCGTAATCTGAGTATACTTATCATAACCGGCATACCGCCCAATATGTTCCTCTGACATATAGGTAGATAATCCCCCATAATCTCCTATTTCCAAAAAGCTGTCCATGGCATCCATATGTGCCTGTTTCTGCCGTTGCTCTTTACCTGCTACCATGGGACCTGCCACTGCTGCCACAATGGTCGCTATCAGAAATCCCACTACCAGAACTGCTGCCACCATTAACAGCACACGGGTAGCAGTCTTTACCACCCTGCTCACTATATTTTGTTCCATTTGCCTTGCTTCATTATCGTAGGCATCCAGCTTTGCTTTTTTTCTTCTTTGAGCCTCTCTGCGATTCTCTGCCTGACAATAGGGACAATTTAATTGGCCTTGTTTATAGGCTCCGCCGCAGTTGATACAAAGCACTATATTACGATCTTCCATAGAGATTCCTCCCCCATTATTGCAACTTACGGACCTCTTCCTCATATTGCAGTGCCTGTTCTTCCATACCAAGCGCTCTGTAACAACGTACCAAGCCCTCCAGAGGCCACTGTCTGCCACTGATTAGCGCCAATTGGGGTGTCACTTCGTAGGCCGCGTTGTAAAACCAAATGACTGCCTCCTCCGGGTCGCCCAACTGCTCATAAAACAGGCCCAGCTCCAGGCAAGCCTCCGAACAGCCTCCTTCATCATCTGCAATGACCTTCATTACATATTTGAAAAAGGTACGCTCATCCCCCCGCAATCTGGCAGCTCTGGCCACCACACAGCAGGCCTCCCGAACTTCTTCAAAGCCCCGCTCCGGGTCTGTGGCTGTAGCCTGAAAGTACTCTTCTGCCTGCAAAAAATCCTGCTCCTCTCCTGCCAAAAACAGTTCCTTAGCATACATATTTTGCAGACGCTTACTAAGCCGAACCCCTGCCCCGATCTGTTTCCTGAAATTCTGCAAATCCCGATGGGCATGACTGCCCTTAGGCATATGGGTAATCACAATATCACTGTCATAAATCACCGGCTCCAGGCGCACCATCTCATGAATAGGCTCCTGCCACACAAACTCCCGCAGACGCTTAAACAACTTGGGACGGTACTCTTCATCATAATTATACACTGTGCCAAACTGCAGCTGATTGCCATATTTCATCTGCACAATCTCTATTTCCGGCAGGAGTGCTCTTTTTAAATGGCGGAATTTTTCCCTGTTTTCCGTGGAAATCACCTCATCTGCATCAGCCGTATAAATATACTCACAGGTAGCCTTAGAAAAAGCATAATTTCTGGCTGCGCTGAAATCCTCTATCCATTCAAAATCATAGATTTTATCCGTATATCGGGCAGCAATCTCCTTGGTAGCATCCGTGGAACCGGTATCCACAATCACAATCTCCTCCACCAAATCTGCCACACTATCCAGGCATCTGGCCAGTACATCCTCTTCATTTTTTACAATCATACAAAGTGATATGGTAATCATAATACCTCCTGTTTAGCGCCACTCCCGCGGCAAATATGAAATTTCCTCACTACCGGCATAAAAAGGCACAAGGTGCCCATAGGGGCACCTTGTTATTACAATACCTTAGATAAAAATTCCTGTAATCTGGGACTCTGGGGATTGGCAAAAAACTCCCGGGGAGTATTCTCCTCCACAATATTGCCCCCGTCCATAAACAACACCTTGGTGCCTACTTCTCTGGCAAATCCCATCTCATGGGTCACTACCACCATAGTCATGCCGCTGTCCGCCAGCTCCTTCATAACCTCCAGTACCTCTCCTACCATTTCAGGGTCCAAAGCAGAGGTGGGCTCATCAAAAAGCATTACTTTAGGATTCATTGCCAGGGAACGTACGATAGCGATACGCTGCTTCTGGCCACCGCTAAGGGAACCGGGGTAAGCATCCGCCTTTTCAGACAGGCCTACACGTTGTAACAGCTTCAGTGCATTCTCCTTGGCTTCCTCTTCCTTCATCAGCTTCAGTTTGATGGGTGCCAGGGTAATATTATCCATAATGGTCAGATTATTAAACAGATTAAAATGCTGGAACACCATACCCATATGTTCCCGAATCTTATTGATATTAGTCTTGGGGCTGGTAATCAGCTGACCATCAAACCAAATCTCACCGCTGGTAGGAACCTCCAGCAGATTCAGGCAACGCAGAAAGGTACTCTTACCGGAACCGGAAGGGCCCACAACTACGATTTTTTCACCCTGATGGATATGATAATTGACACCGGCGAGCACCTTGTTATCACCGAATGTTTTGTGTAAGTCCTTAACGATTATCACTTCTACGCAACCTCCTTTCCAGCATGCCCAAAAGTATGGTCAATATCTTGATAACGATAAAATAAACCACTGCCGCACCAATCAGCGGAGTAAATGCCTCATAAATGGTAGAAGTCATCTGATTGGCCGCACGGGTCAAATCACTTAATCCTACATAACCTAAGATAGCGGTCTCCTTCAGCAGCACAATAAACTCGTTACACAAAGGAGGCAGTACATTCTTGAAGGCCTGGGGAATGACAATATATACCATGGTCTGGAAACTGGTCAGACCCAGGGAACGTCCTGCTTCCGTCTGGCCCTTATCCACTGCCAGAATACCTGCACGGACAATCTCCGCCACATAAGCACCGGAGTTGATACCAAAGGTCAGACAACCTACCAAAATACCATTATCACAGCTCTTCATCACTACAAACCACATAATCAGCAGCTGCAATACCGAAGGAGTACCACGGATAATATCCACATAAATATTTGCAATGTGGGTCAATATAGTGGGCTTACCCTTTCTGGTCTTGGATAGCTTCATGAAAGCCACAATGGTACCGATGATAATACCGATAATAGCCGCCAAAAAGGCTACCTCCAGGGTCACGCCCAGACCCTTTAAGTACACCTGCCATCTATCCTTTTCTATAAATGCTCTGTGAATATGCTCCCAGATATTCAATAACCAATCCATTTTACAATCCTCATCTTCTAAAACCGCCCCTAGTGGCAGTTAACAAATTCTCACAAGGTATATCATACCAAAAAGAGGATAATGGCACAACCATTATCCTCCAAAAAATTGCATTTTTATTCAGGTATTATTCATTGCCCTCAATGTACTTCTTTACCAGTGCGTCAAAGGTACCGTCTGCCTTCAGCTCCTTCAGGGCATTGTTTACCTTGCCTACCAGTTCACTTCCCTTAGGCAGTGCAATTGCATACTGCTCCATCTCGAAACCAAACTGTGCACCATCCAGCACCTTTACCTTATCAGAGAACTTCTCACCGAATACCATTGCAGGATTCTTGTCGATAATTACCAGGTCTACTCTACCGTTAATCAGGTCGTTTACAGCATCTACGCCCTTGTTGTAGCCGATTGCCTTTGCACCCTCAATATCCTCATCTGCGATGTAGAAACCGGTGGTACCCAACTGACAACCGATATTCTGGTACTTCAGATCCTCAAAAGTAGCGATATTAGAATCGATGGAAACGATTACATACTGATATGCATCATAGTAAGGGTCAGAGAAGTCTACGGACTCAAGGCGCTCCTCAGTAATGGTCATACCTGCGATGGAAGCATCGATCTTGGAACCGATTGCTGCCACCAAAGAACCGAACTCCATGTTCTCAACCTTTACTTCCATGCCCAGTTTCTTGCCGATTTCCTTGATCAGTGCGATATCGAAACCGTCAGGATTACCGTCATCACCAATGTACTCAAAGGGAGGAAACTCTGCGTTGGTACCTACCACCAATACATTGTCACTGCTTGCCGCCTCATTGCCGCCACAAGCAGTCATACAAGCCACGCACATTACAACTGCCAGTAACATTGCTAAAAATTTCTTCATAATATTACTCCTTTTCCGTGCCCTATTCTACTGCGGACACTGTGGTATTTTTACATGTCACAAAATATATCATTACTTCTCCAAAAAAGCAAGCCGTCAATTGCGCTTTTGTGACTTTTCCCATGTCCGGGGCATATTTTAGCCCCAAATCCAAGCAAGAGTACCACAAAATCCCAATAAAATATAGGGTAAAAAGGGCACCGGAGTCCGAAGATTGCCCCGTTCATCCACATTCCCTTTACATAATTCACACATCCCCAAGAGCATTAGCGACACCAGCATATG
>JAFUKK010000174.1 GCA_017473665.1 Lachnospiraceae bacterium | reverse complement strand
TCCTGCACTCGGGCAATCAATGCCTCATAGTCAGGAGCAGGATAACCATAATCTCTGCCAAAGAAATAATTCTTATCCGGTATAATGGCTACAAACTTCTCCCCACCGTTATCCTTCAAAAGTTTCTCATACACATAAGCAAGGCGTCCCAGGGAATAATCCACCGATTCCTCATGGAATTTGGGAGTCACTGCCGCAATGGACCCCTTCTCCACCGCAAGACCATTATTTTCCTTTATCTGTAACACGTCCATCTGGAAATGTGCCTTTATACTGCGGAAAAATTCCCGAAAAGGGAACTGGTCCACTGAATAGTCCTCAAATTCTTCAATCACAGATTTATCTAAAATACCCTCCCAGGTAATTTCCTCCGGAAACTGTGCCAAGGGACGACGCTCCGCTACAGAGGCCTCTTCCGGGGCAAAAAATTTGATTACACACAATACTGCAAACAGACCCAGGAACAATCCGAAGGCCACCGTCAGGGTTATGTTTTTTACTCTATTTTCCATTTGGTATACCTCCTTATCCTAAAATCTGAAATACAGGAAGGGACTGAAGGACCCATCCACAAAATAAGCAGTTACCACCAGTAACAGGACAAATACCAGCACCGGCTCTAACAGATTTATCACCTTCCGGCCGGTGGCATGTTCCTTAATCCGTAGCACTGCCTGCTTCACCAAAGGCGTAGCTCCTACCACAGCCAGTATTATCAGCAAGCCATAGCTACTTAGGTAATATGCAGTTTCTTGGGACCACAGGGGCAGTCCCCCCAGACCAAGCATACAGCCTATATCCTGCAAAGCACCTGTCATACCGTTGCCACTAAATAGCACAAAGCTAACCACTATGAGTATCACCACATACAAATGGGAAACTGCCCGGGGCAATTTCTCCAACACCTTACCCAGCCAGAATTTTTCTGCCATTAAAAAGAACGCGAAATACAAGCCCCAACAAATAAAAGTCCAGTCCGCACCATGCCAAAAACCGGTGAGGAACCATACTGTCAGTATGTTTAATAGCCAGCGCCCTTTCGGCACCCGGTTTCCACCCAGTGGAATGTATACATAATCTCTAAACCAGGTTCCCAGAGACATATGCCACCGGCGCCAAAATTCCGTAATACTCTTGGAAATAAAGGGATAGTTGAAATTCTCCAAGAAATGAAAGCCAAGCATCCGTCCCAAACCAATGGCCATATCGGAATAACCGGAAAAATCAAAATAAAGCTGCAGGGATATTCCCAACGCATAGCACCAGTACCCCACCACTGAGGGCTGGGAAGCACCGGTCATGGCGGCAGCCATGGCTCCCAGGGTATCTGCCAACAGTACCTTTTTGGACAGACCCAGTACAAACCGGGTGACACCATAGGCAAAATTCTCAAAGGAATGGGTTCTGGCAGAAAGCTCTTCCTCCACAGTGGTGTACCGCACAATGGGACCTGCAATGAGCTGCGGGAACAAGGTCACGTAGGTAGCCAGATGAATCAGATTCTTCTGGACCCGGGCCTCTCCCCGATATACATCAATGGTATAGCTGAGGGTCTGAAAGGTATAAAAGCTAATGCCGATGGGCAAAGCAATTCCCAATAAGGCAAAATCCGACCCGGTGAGATTGTTTACATTTCTGATGAAAAAATCGGAATACTTGAAAAAGCCCAGTACACCGATACTTGTGACCACACTGGACCAGAGGAATACCTTAGACCAAACACTTCCCCGAAACCGGTCTATCAGCAGTCCATGAATATAGGAGGACACTGTAGTAGCCAAAATCAGCAGGGTATATACCGGTTCTCCGTAGAAATAGAAGAACAAGCTGGCTATCAGTAATACCAGATTTTTTACTTTAAAAGGGACGATGAAATAAATAGCCAGTACAATGGCCAGAAAGTAATATAGGAAACTGATACTGGAAAAAAGCAAGATAATTCCTCCTGTTTCGTATCTTATTAGACTCGCAAACCCGTGCTCCGCACTCATTGTCTGCTTCGCAGACTGTTTGCTCATTAAATGCATAGGAAAAACAAATGCCGCTTTGCGTCCCTTGTTTTTCCTATGCGCTATCTATATTTACAGTGTACCACAAAACTAAGAAAGGCACTCCGATTATTTCACGGAATGCCTCTTATTTCAAACTTTTTTATTCGCTCTGGTTGGACAGAGGGCACATCAGGAAAAATACGGTATTATCATAGGCACCGATTACAGTCTGATCTGCTTCTACACAGATGTTCCAACGAGGATCTGCATTATCCGCCAAAGTGGACATAAATGCGTTCACATCCGCACCCTCTTCCAGGGTAAAGATATAACCCATAAATGCTACACCGGTCATCATAGGACCAAACTGTGCTGCCTTAGCAAATCCGGTAACATCATTGGTAAAGCCCATAAACCAGCCGGGTTCCATTTCCATAGTACCACCCATGAACTGGATTGCTTCGTTGGCAATCAGTACATTTGCCACATCAATGGGAGCTGCGGTAGGGTTCTCCTTCATCTCTGCCAGGAATGCATCCCACATCATACCGCCAAAGGTCTCTGCCTCTACTTCGGGAGCTACAATTACAGCATCACCGGTAGCCTCATCACCTGCTTCAGTACTCTCCTCCACTACGGAAGATTCTACCTTAGATTCATTTTCAGCACCTACATTATCATTGTTACCACATGCAGTCAAACCTAATACCATCACTGCAGTTAACATCAATGCTACTAATTTCTTCATAATTAACCTCCTATTGCTTTCCTCCGGAAAGCTTTTTCATGATTTAGTTTTGTTCTTCAATTATAATACGGACAAGTTCTGAAAAGGTGACACCAAAATTTATTTTTATTCAAAATTTTTTATGGAAAAATCTGTAACCCGCCATTTTGTCTCCTCCAGATAAGCTTCCTGTCGGATTTGGATACTGATTTCAGAGCCCATACTGTTCGCCAATTCGTTCAACTTTCCTTCCTATGTAAAGCCTGAATAGACACTTACTGTCTCCTGTTGTAGCAAACTATCCGCTGCTTCTGAGGATTCGTCCTGCCCTGTCATCTCCCGGATGCTGATTTCCAGGATACCATGGGAGGTAATACCGGCAGATGCCACCTGGTCCGTCATCTCCAGAAAGCGACATGCCAATACGGTACCCTGCACGGTAATCCCTTGACCGTTTACCACTTGTCCATTGGCTTCCGTAATCCCTTGTACAGCAGTAGCCTCTTGCTCCCGGGACACCTGTGTTCCGTCTGCCGCAGATAACTCACCTTTCATTATTTCCACATCGCCACTTGGCTGACTTTCCTCTGCCAGTCGATATTCCCGGGCAGTGCCGGAATAGTCCGGTTGCACGCTTGCAGAGCCTGGTCCCCAGAGGGTCACACCTGCCACAAGTAGCAGTCCACAGGCACATACAGCACCGGCCCATCTGTAATAAGAGGGCTTCCATTGAAACATTTGAAATCCATTTTTTCGCTGTCCGTCACCAACAGTTTCCGTCGAATACCCCTTCATCATTAAAAGCGTATCCTCAATCAGCCGCTCCGATGGCTGCACCTTATTCAACGCATTTACCAAATCTTCTTTCTTCATCTCTAAGTGAAGCTTCCTTTCTAAGCTATACATCCTGTGCCTCTATCTCCAGCCGTAGCTTTTGTCTGGCACGGGACAGACGTTTTTTGACGTTATCTTCCGAAATCTGTAACACCCCGGCAATCTCCCGGATGGACATATCCTCATAGTAAAACAGTAGGATGACCTCCCTCATATTTTGGGGCAATTTTAATACTTCTCCATATACGTCCGGCCCCTCTTCCTGCAAGAAGTGTTCACCGTTTTCATCTGGTATCATGGAAAGCATGGCATCGTCCAAAGAGGTCACATGCTTTTTCCAGGGTGCCACGAAATGAGAGTTGCAACAATTCATGGTGACCCTGATAATCCAAGCCTTTCGATGCTCTTCCGAGGCAAAGGGCTTTTCATTCATCACCAGTTTCAGAAATACCTCCTGAAAAATATCCTCCGCATCCGCCACCGACTGCACCTTGGTCAGAGCAATCCGATAGACCATGGGGGAATAATGCCGCACCACCTCTTCCGTCACTTCCATGGGCAATACCTTATTCAGTTCTCCCTTTTCAGAAAAATCCGTCACGCCATCATGCATCATATCTTGTTCCTTCACTTGTAATACTAAAATTATAGCAAAAGGTGACTGAAAAAAATACATAAAAAAGAAAAGTCCTTCCAAACCAACCCGCTCCGCAAAAAAAGGAGCGAAATCCGTTTTGAAAAACTTTTCCTAATTACCATATTTATAAGTCCAACACCTTTATGGCGACAACTACAAGAATTACAAATGAAATAGCTAATTTTATCAAATCAACTACAAATTCCATGCTTCTGAAATAGGCATTATAACCTTCGTCTATAAAATATGAACGAATATACTCCGGATGACGGTCCAAACAAAAACTATAATTTGTTCCATCTTCATAACAGATAGTGATTTCCGTATCATGCATCCAACGAAAACGCACTACATCTTTTGCCCGGCTCATATCCGGT
>JAFUKK010000014.1 GCA_017473665.1 Lachnospiraceae bacterium | reverse complement strand
CTCCCTGGTCACTTCACTGACAATGAAATTGGCCACCATCCCCCCCAGATTGATAAAAGCATCAAATTCCGCCTGCTCTCTGGTAATCACATAATATTTATTTTCATGGAATTGTATCTCCCGGGGCAGCTTTTCAAAAAAACTTTTCCCCACTGCACCAAATCCAAATTGCACAATCCGGCCATTAAATTTAATCACTTATGTTACCTCTTAATTCCTGTCCTTAAATAGGGGCCTTGCTATCCTCTGTTTTTGGGGTTCCTCATACCCTTTTGTCCACAAAATATCTATGCCCTTCTTTTGAAATGTGTAGAGAAGCTTTTTTAAATCCTTGGAAAGCTCTGCTCCGATAACCAAAATCTTCCGTACTCCATTATCCCATAAATACTCCGGAGAGGGCACGTCCTGGGGATATACGTCCCAGCTATTATCAAACAGACCTATTTCCATCTTGTAACGGTGCAAACGATTACTGTCCAGCAAAAATGCGGGCATCGCATTCTTCGAAATCTCTATTTGTGCCAGCTCCGAAGCATATCTGTGCAGTGCCATAGCTACAGACCCGTTATCCACCGTGGCTCTGGCTCCCTCCTGGGGAAAAGTTCCGTTAAAAATGGGTATGGGCCGGTATCCCATCCGTGCCAATTCAATCCCCTGTTGCACACTAAAGGTACCGGGCAAATCCACTATGATAGCCATGCCCGCTTCCCTTATTCCGGGCAAATCCGATAAAGGCAAAAATCCCGCAGAAGCACCATAAAGCACAGTATTTTCCGGTAGGCTCATAAAGGGCACGGGACGCACCCAGTCCACCCATTTGGCACCGGTAGGGGCCCAGATTTTGTAAATCTCTTTATCTGTCATAGGCATCTCCTTCTATCAACACAGGGATATCCGCTGCATGGGAATCAATACGGGGTGATTCGCTGATGCGGGCATAGTACCCTGCCTGTACGCCGTCCACGGTATAGGAGCCCAGACAGACATGATATTCCTCTCCGTTCTCCCCTATTAGTGGTCTGCTGTGGAATTTTTTCTGGGCCAGATATTTCTTGGGGTGACGTTTCACATCCTTTAAAATTTGTTTGTACTCGTCTCCTCTACAGGCCTCCTCTATGGATATCTTTTCACCCACTCTGCCGCAGGCCGGCTTGTAGATAAAGCCTTCCCTGCCCTTGGCGTCCTTTACCTCCAGCGTCTCCGGTAATAGTGCTCTCCAAGTAGCCATGGAGATGCCTCCCCGCTCCAACGCATCCCAAACCAATGGAAACCTCTTGGTCTGGGCATACATAGCCATGGGATGATTACAGGAGGTGGTCCAGGTATCAAAATACCCCTGCCAGCGCTTGGGCTTAATCTCTGTCAACCACTCCAGGGGTGTAAAACGGAAGATGGCATCCAGCGGTCCTTCATTACCATCCAAAATACTATATGCCTGTCCATCTGTAAAATTCACATGATCCGCTGCACCGTAAATCACCCGGTAGCCTTCCTTTTCCAATCTGTCCCCTAAATACTGCATGACCTGCCGGTCATCACTGTAAGAGGTGCAGTGCACCAGCATAATACGTCCTCCCACGGGCACCTTGCCCAAAAAGGCCCTTACTAAAATATCTCCAAAACTCTTATATCCCCAATCGCAACTTTCCAGATATTTTTTGGCTGTCCGGGGCATCAAAGTACTCTCCGCAAAACCTCCGGGCACATCGCTGTTAACCTCACTGACCGCCCACTTACCCTCTACGGTAGGATGAAAATCATAGCGCATCAGCCGGATATGTTTATCCGGCTGGTAATTTTGCATGTTTTTAATTTCATTACTGACACTTCGGGGTAGTGCCAGGGGCTTTAACAGCTCCTGATGCCGATTCAGATACTCCTCCGCTGCCCGGGTCTCCCCATCCAGACTTTCCGTTAGCTGCACCAGTTCCTCCTGCTCTTCCTTTGTAATGACCAACACATACCGCGCAATCGTATTGTGGTCCAGAAACTGGGGATCCCATTTATAGCAATCAAACATCAGGTCCAGCCGATAGTCTTCATATTTATCCTTGGGAATGGGTACTAATCTCATTCTGTGCGCTCCTTCTCCGTAATTGGTATTTATCCCCTATAAATGGATGCCCTACCATACTATTCCACATTTCTCACATTCTCCATGGCAAAAGCTACTCCGTCCTTTTCCCGCAAAAGCCTTAATACTGCATCCCTATCTTCATTTCCTGCCAAGGGAATGACCACTTCCAATCCCACATTGCCGCCTATGGCAGTATAGGGTGCCACAATGGTGATACTCCGGGCCCTCAGATCGTGATTCAACCAATCTATATATTCATTCAACAATGCAGTGCCCTCTACCTCCAGATAGATGTAACGCTTCCGATTCTTCTTACGGCCCCTGGATTCGAATTTATACAAAATGGCTGTGGTAATGGTCACTACTAAAGTACCCATCAGTGCTCCCCAATAAAATCCGTAGCCACAGGCGATACCGATAGCCGCCGTGGTCCACAATCCTGCTGCAGTGGTAAGACCGGTGATATGGTCATGCCCTTTCACCAGAATAGTACCCACACCCAGGAAACCGATGCCGGAAATCACCTGCGCAGAAATACGTAAGGGATCTCCCACATGTCCCATCTGCGTCCATACAAATAATCCGATAAGAGCAGTCATGCAAGAGCCTACGCACACCAGGATATGCGTACGAAATCCGGCGGAACGCTTACTCTTCTGGCGCTCCATACCGATACAGCCACCCAAAAGCATCGCCAACAAAATGCGGGCGATTACGGATAACAGATTAAATTGTTCTATCATTTTCAACCAGTTCATGGAAACAGACTCCTTTCCTTATACCATATAAAAAGAAAGAGCCAAGAAGCTTTCTCGTTTGCACAGGTTATAATTACCCTCGACGTGGAAAGCACTTGACTACATTAAAATTATACTTCCTGCCCAATAAACTGTCAAGAAAAAGGGATACTATTTTACATCCTTCTTCATCTTCCGGCGGAAAATGACTGCCGCTAATACATATACCACCAAAGCACAGCCCACTGTCCAAAGCAAATGCTCCGGAATATTTTCCGGTTTCTCCCGGAAAGGCATCTTGGCCAAAGTCACGCCATGATAAAAGGGTAGTACATTTGCCACCTTTTGGATGACACCGCCCAGTCCCTCTATATCCATCCAGATACCACCAATCATTCCCGTAGAGGTAATAATGATGGAACAAAGTCCCGGTGCCGCCTTTTCATTGACCGCACTGCCAAAGAGGATACCCAGACCAGTAAACAAGAACAGGGAAGGGATTAATGCCAGCACAGAAAGTAATATAGCTCCGATAGAAAAGGTATAATCTGTACAAATTCCGATAAGGAATGCCGCCACAAAGCAAATCGTTATCTGCACCAACGCCAATATGCACACCGGCAAGGTATAACCAATCATATAATCCGCCGGGTTCATGGGAGAAGCATACAATCGCAGTAAAAGCGCGGTAGACCGGTCCTTGGACACCTGGATACTGCTAAAGAGCATCACAAAGGTAAGGCCGAAATAGGCAATACCGGGACCCAGATTCTCTATATGAAATACAGTCATATTGGCCTGGGCAGGAATGCTCCTGTCCACAATGCTCATGATTACCAGCATCACCAGAGGGAAACCCAGACAAAAAATATAGCTTAAGGGGTCCCGCAAAATCTCTTTTAAAGTTCTCTTGGCAAAAACAATACTCTTCATGCTACATCTCCTCCACAATCTTTACAAATGCATCCTCCAGACTATCCATGCCGGTAAGATGCTTCAGTTCTTCTAAGGTGCCCACTGCCTTCAAATCGCCCTTGGCCATAACCGCTATCTCATCGGACAGAGCCTCTGCCTCCTCCATGTAGTGGGTAGTCAAAATCATGGTAATCTGACCCTTTAGTGCTTCAATTTCTCTCCAAAGCTCTCTCCTGGCCAGTACATCCAGTCCCAAAGTCGGCTCATCCAGGAATAATATCTCAGGTTCCGTAATCAATGCCATGGCAATGCTCAGTTTTCTCTGCCAGCCCCCGGATAAGGTCTTGGCCTTGCTGTGCTCTACCTCACCCAAAGAAAACTGCTCCAACATCTGATCTGTTCTTTCTTTCACCTTGGCTTTGTCAAAACCATAGATACCGGCAATAAATTCCAGATTCTCCCGTACAGTCAAATTCGGTGCCACGGAGGTCTCCTGGGGGGACAAATTTACCAGCTTCTTTACCTCTGCCAATTCCCCTTTTATACTGTGACCCAGTACCAGCGCATCACCTGCTGTAGGAGTCGTGAGTCCGGTAAGCATACGAATGGTCGTGGTTTTACCGGCACCGTT
>JAFUKK010000173.1 GCA_017473665.1 Lachnospiraceae bacterium | reverse complement strand
TCCATCATCATCTTAGCCAGCATCCCCGGCGCCTCATCGGGATGCTCCAGACTGCCCAGCATAGTCACACCAAAAGCCAGCGCCACATTGCCTTCACCGATTAAGTCCTCCAGAAATACCCCCTGGCCGGTGTACAGCTTAGCAATATCCACTACTTCCTTCAGATACATTTCCACCAATCTGCCCTGGGCATCTGTCTCTCCCGCCATGGCCGCAATGGTGGTACCCTTCTTCTCACCCGCGGTATAGTCGGGAAGTTCCTCCAACTCCTGCAGATAGGTCTGAAGATAATCCTTCTCCTCATCGGATAAGTAATCATCCGGATCCATAGGCTGATTGATACCCACCTTATGCTTCAGCAGATAATCATAGACCAGCTGCATCTGCTCCCCGGACAGCCCCAAGGGTTCAAATGCCTCCATCACCTGCTCTTCACTGACCATATTACCCTGGTCCTTAGCCAGCTTTCTCACGCTTTCCAGGGTCTTTGCAAATAATACCTCTTTATTCATCGCATTTAGCCTTTCTTTATTTTACATGTTCATGGGTAAACAAATGATTCTGGCAATACTCATAATTACCGTTACATTTGGAGCAAAAACGGAATTCCAAGGCAGCATCGTCCTCATCTGTCAAACCACAAATGGTACATTTATGCTTGGTCACTACCGGTCTGCTTTTACGCACCTCATGTTGATACTGCATCCGGCGTTTTATCTGCTTCGGTTGCAGATGCTTTCTGGTGCTGAAATAAAATACCACAAAGTTGAGCAGGGAAGCTCCGATGGCACAAAAAGTAAAAATATTCCTTGCCGTAAGCGCTTCATAAACAAGCATTACTCCGTAAATAATACCCAGCCATTTCACCTTCACCGGGAATATCATCATCAAAAGCACCTGTGCATTGGGGAAGGTAGCTGCAAAGGCCAGGAAAATAGACATATTCACATAGTAGGTACTATAAAACAAACTACCGTAGGCCATGTATGCTGCTACTCCTTCACTTCCGGTTAGTACATACATGATTGGAAGGGTGATAAAGCTGGCCACAATGGTAAATAAGATACCCCCCAGCAGATATACATTATACCTGTAAGTTCCCCAAGTACGTTCCAGGGAATTGCCCAGACTATAATAAAAATACAACATAATAAAGGTCAAAAAGAGATTCCAGATATTTCCTGCACCGCCAATACTGGTGGGCGGAATCAGAATCCAAGACACCAATCTCCATATCTGTCCATGCACAATGGCATATGGATCCAAGGTGAAATAAATCAACAAATTAGGCACAATCAGTTCAATCAAATAACCGATTACATAACAAACAATTAATATAGTGGTTAAATTGCGAATGGCATATTTGCCAAATTTCTTTTCAAAATTACTCATGTAAATAAAAAACCTCCGCCAAAAAACTGCCCGCGCACATGAACGCAGACACACTCGAATATATTCTAACATCACAATTCTCATAAGTAAACTAACCAAATTCTTTTTTTATAAATTGGTTATTTTTTCCTTATTCTTTTTTCAATACTGAATGATTGCATTTTATTTTTTGCTGTCGTATAATAACAAGGTATGTCGATTTTTGTACTTATTAATAATGTACAAACGTACAGATGGAAGGAAGTATCAAGTAATGAGTGAATTAAAAACTGCAACCCTTGGAATCGATATCGGTTCCACCACTGTTAAAATAGCTATTCTGGACGAGCAGCATCAGCTGCTGTTCTCTGATTATGAAAGACATTACGCCAATATCCGTGAGACACTGGCTGGCCTGTTACAAAAGGCCTATTCCCAGCTGGGCAATCTGATGCTCCACCCCATGATTACCGGTTCCGGCGGTCTGACTCTGGCCAACCATCTGGGAGTCCCCTTTACTCAGGAGGTTATCGCAGTAGCTACCTCCTTGAAGGAGCTGGCCCCCCAGACGGATGTAGCTATCGAGCTGGGTGGCGAGGATGCCAAGATTATCTATTTTGAAGGGGGCAATGTGGAACAGCGTATGAACGGTATCTGTGCCGGCGGTACAGGCTCCTTTATCGACCAGATGGCTTCCCTGCTCCAGACAGATGCCTCCGGCTTAAATGAGTATGCCCGGGATTATAAGTCCCTCTATACCATTGCCGCCCGTTGCGGTGTGTTTGCCAAATCCGATATCCAGCCCCTGATCAACGACGGTGCTACCAAGGAGGATTTATCTGCTTCTATTTTTCAGGCAGTAGTAAACCAAACCATCAGTGGTCTGGCCTGTGGCAAACCCATCCGGGGACATGTGGCTTTCCTGGGCGGTCCTCTGCACTTCCTGGACCAGTTAAAGGCTGCCTTTATTCGCACTCTGAAGCTGGATGAAGAACATACCATTGATCTTAATAATTCCCACCTGTTTGCAGCCATGGGCTCTGCCATGAACGCAAAGAAAGAGGTGGCTGTTACTTTGGAGGATATGTGCGCCAAATTATCCTCTGATATTAAAATGGAATTTGAAGTAGAACGTATGGAACCCTTATTTAAGGACGAGGCGGAATACGACTCCTTTAAGGCCCGCCACAATTCCCATCATGTACGTTCCCGCAATTTATATACCTATCAGGGTAATGCATTTTTGGGTATTGATGCAGGCTCCACCACCACCACGATTGCACTGATTGGTGAGGACGGTTCCCTGCTCTACTCCTTCTACAGCAGCAACGATGGCAGTCCTTTAAATACCGCCATGCGCTCCCTGAAGGAGATTTATTCCCTGTTGCCTGAGGGCGTAAAGATTGTCCGCTCCTGCCCCACCGGTTACGGCGAAGCATTGATGAAGGCTGCTTTTAT
>JAFUKK010000172.1 GCA_017473665.1 Lachnospiraceae bacterium | reverse complement strand
TATCGGCAGGACCCTTGCCTGATGCTGCGGGTGGAGATGAGTACCGGACAGCAACTATTGGGCTATGGAGTGGTGCTGGGAGATGACAACAGTTGCTATGAGAAGAATTTGTTGTTGGTGAAGGCAGATGCGCAGGCAGAAGGAAGCAAAACGTTGGATCCGAATTGGCCACAGAGTGTACTCAAGGGCGAAATACGTCCTTATATGATTCCCCTGGAGGGTCAATACAGACCGGATTTGGTAGAAAATATGCCGGACCAGAAAAATGTGGGATTGTGCGGCTTTTGGTTACAGATACAGGAGAACATTACCCAAAGAACGGAGAGTGTTGCCGGAGAGGGTCAGGTAGCTACTACAATTTTGCCGGGTACTTATGGTATCGGTATGATGGCCCGGAACCGAGTGACCGGCACCAAGCTGATACAATTCACCAATCGGCAGTGGACAGTAGTATGCCGGGGAAAGGAGAGCCACTAAGGCGTTGATAAGTAACGATGAATGAAATGGATTATAAAGCCGTCTATGAGCAGGAGCATTTAAAGAATGCAGACCTGGCAGCGCGGATTGCGGAGCTGGAGGCTAAGAATGAGGAACTGGAGTGGAAATTGGGAAGGATTAAGAATAATCCCCTGTGGAAGCTGACAGGCCCTTTACGTAAGGGGATGCATTGGGTCATTCGTCAGAAGGACCGACTGGCCAATTGTGGTGGTATTAAGGGTGTCATCAAGAAGATTTTTTATAAAAAGCATGAACACAGTGCCATGAGTCAGTTTGGTACCGAAAGCTTTCCGGATGAGGCACAGCGTAAGGTGGAAGCAGAGACAGTATTTCCCCGGATGGTGAAAATCTCTATTTTGGTACCTTTATGGAATACGCCCGTGGAATTTCTGCGGGAAATGATAGAATCCGTAATGAACCAGACTTACCGGAATTGGGAATTGTGTCTGGCGGACGGCTCTGACGGGGAACACGACTATGTAGGAAAAGTGTGCCGGGAGTATCAGGAGGCCGCAGAGGGCAGGATTATTTATCAGAAACTGGAAAAAAATGAAGGGATTGCGGGCAATACCAATCGGTGTCTGACCCTTGCCACCGGCGAATATATCGGTCTTTTTGACCATGATGATGTGTTACATCCTTCCGTGCTTTATGAATATGTAAAGGCGATTAATGAACAGGAAGCAGACTATCTGTATTGTGACGAGACCACCTTTAAGGGCACTGACATTAATAAGATGCTGACCATGCACTTTAAGCCGGACTATGCACCGGATAATCTGCGGGCCAATAATTACATCTGTCATTTCAGCGTTTTTTCTAGAGAATTGCTGGATGGTACGGAACTGTTCCGTCCGCAGTTTGATGGCAGTCAGGACCATGATATGATTCTGCGCCTTACGGATAATGCCAAGAAAATTGTGCATATTCCCGGGTTGATGTATTACTGGAGAAGTCATGCGGGCAGTGTGGCATCCGGTATCCAGGCCAAGCCCTATGCCATTCAGGCAGCCAAAGGGGCAGTGGCAGAACATTTGCGCAAGCATGGTTTTGATCATTTTCAGATACAGTCCACCAGAGCTTTTGAGACCATTTTCCGGATTCGCTATGAAATAAAGGGCAATCCCAAGGTGTCCATCGTTATCGCCAATAAGGACCATCGGGAGGACCTGGAACGTTGTATTACGTCTATCCGAGAGAAATCCACCTATGATAATTATGAAATCATTGTGGTGGAAAATAACAGTGAAAGTAAAGAAATCAAGGAATATTATACGAAATTGCTGGGCTATGATTATGAGGAGGCAGTGGCAGGGACAGAAGGAAAGAATCCGGTGCTTGTCAGTGATGATGGTAGCCTTAAAATTGTAGTATTTGAAGGTGACTTTAATTATTCCGCAGTAAATAATTTGGGAGTATCCATATCTACCGGTGAATATATCTTACTTTTAAACAATGACATTCAGATTATTACCGTGAATTGGATAGAGGAGCTTTTGATGTACGCCCAGCGTGAGGATGTGGGTGCTGTAGGTGCCAAGCTGTACTATGGGGACAAATCCATTCAGAATGCAGGCGTAGTTATTGGGCTGGGGGCTCACAGGACCGCGGGCCATAGCCATTACAAGCAGCACCGTCAGAATCTGGGCTATATGGGCAGATTGTGTTATGCCCAGAATGTGAGTGCGGTTACCGGTGCCTGCTTGTTGGTAAAGAAGAGCCTTTTTGAACAGGTAGGAGGTCTGGAGGAGAGCTTTGCCATTTCTTTAAATGATGTGGACTTCTGCCTGAAATTGCGTAAGATGGGACTTTTGAATGTGTTTACACCTTTTGCAGAGGCTTTTCATTTTGAGTCTGTTTCCAGAGGGCTGGATGACCGGGGAGAGAAGGCACAGCGTTACAATGAGGAATCCGCACGCTTTAGGGAAAAGTGGAAAGCCGAGTTGGCAGCAGGAGATCCTTATTACAATCCCAATTTTTCCTTGGATCGCAGTGATTTTGCGCTTCGTATCAAAGAGTAAAAAGATATCGGCAAAATGCCGAATTGAGTGGCTTTTCCTTTTCAGGAAATAAATAATATGGTATACTGATACTATTAATAGCTTGTTATAAGCAGAAGGGCAGGTATTCACAATGGGTTATTTAGAAGAATATCGTTTTTGGCTGGAAGATAATTATTTCGACCAGAACACAAAGAATGAGTTGTCTGCCATTGCAGATGACGAAAAAGAAATTGAAGACCGGTTTTACAGAGAACTGGAATTTGGTACCGGTGGTCTCCGCGGTGTTATCGGCGCAGGTACCAATCGTATGAACATTTATACTGTACGTAAGGCTACCCAGGGTCTGGCAAACTATATATTAAAGCAGGGTACCCAGGCTAAGGGTGTGGCTATTTCCTGCGACAATCGTCGTATGTCCCCGGAGTTTTCCCAGGAGGCAGCACTTTGTCTGGCGGCAAACGGCATTAAGGCATATATTTTTGAATCCCTGAGACCGACACCGGAGCTTTCCTTTGCAGTAAGAGAGTTGGGTTGTACCGCAGGTATTATGGTAACTGCCAGCCACAATCCCCCTGAGTACAACGGTTACAAGGTATACTGGGAGGACGGCGCCCAGATTACTGCTCCCAAGGATGTGGAGATTATCGGCGAAGTACAGGCTATCAAGGATTACCATGAGGTAAAGACCATGGATAAGGATGCTGCCGTGGCGGCAGGCCTTTACGAAGTAATCGGTAAAGAAATCGATGACAAGTATATGGCGCAGCTGAAAAAGCAGATTATTCATCCTGATGTAATTGCTGAAATGGCAGATGATATCAAGATTGTATATACCCCCTTATGCGGTACCGGTAATCTGCCTGTAAAGCGTATTCTGGCAGAGCTGGGCTTTAAGCATGTATATGTGGTTCCTGAGCAGGAGAATCCTGACCCCAATTTTACCACATTGGAATATCCCAATCCCGAAGATCCCAAGGCATTTACCTATGCACTTCGCTTGGCAAAGGAGAAGGATGCGGATATTATTCTGGCTACTGACCCCGATGCAGACCGCCTTGGTGTGTATGCTAAGGATAAGGCTACCGGAGAGTACGTGGCATTCACCGGAAATATGTCAGGTATGTTGTTGGCAGAGTATGTACTGCGTGAAAAGGCTGCAACCGGCACCATGCCTGAGAATCCTGCAATGGTGACTACCATCGTAACCACCAATATGACTTTCCCTATTTCTGAGAGCTATGGTGTGAAGCTGATTGAGGTACTTACCGGCTTTAAGTACATTGGTGAGCAGATTAAGTGGTTTGAGGAAAAGGGCACCAACAATTACGTGTTTGGTCTGGAAGAGAGCTATGGCTGTCTGGTGGGTACCCATGCAAGAGATAAGGATGCCATTGTGGCAGTAATGAGTCTGTGTGAAGTGGCTGCATTCTGCAAAAAGCAGGGCAAGACCCTATGGGATATGATGATAGATTTATATGAGAAGTATGGTTACTTTAAGGAGACCCAGTACACCATTACCTTAAAGGGTATCGATGGTTCCAAGCAGATTGCAGAGATTATGAACAAATTGCGTGAGAATCCGCCCAAGGCTTTTGGAGACTGGAAAGTACTGAAGTTTAGAGATTATCAGACTGACAGAATCGTGGATATGGAGACCGGTGCAGAGACTACTACCGGCTTACCCAAGTCCAATGTATTATACTTTGAACTGCCTGATAACTGTTGGTGTTGTGCACGTCCCTCCGGTACGGAGCCCAAGATTAAATTCTACATGGGTGTAAAGGGCGAGAGCATTGCAGATGCAGAGGCAAAGGTTGCAAAGCTGACCGAAGAGCTGAAAGCAGTAATATAATAATATAATAAAACCAGGCAAGTCACCCCGAAAGGGGTGATTTGCTGTGTATATAGCCGAAGGCGGAGGAAGAATATGAGCTTTTGCAATTTGGCGAACTTGAAAAAGGCTTTTTTTTATTTACAGAAAAATGGTATCCGTAAAACAGGATACGCTATAAGAGAGCGCATGGACAGGCGTAGAGAGCTGTCTTATGTATATATGCCGGTGTCGGCGGAAGTGTTGGAGAGTCAGCGCCGGAAGGCAGAAGAGATGTTGGTGAACGGCGAAGCACCTGTATTCAGTATTTTGGTGCCTGCATACCGGACGGGACAGGAGTTCCTTTTTGATTTACTTGATTCCCTGGAGAGTCAGAGTTATCCCTATTGGGAGCTGATACTGGCAGATGCCAGTGAAGATGATGCTGTGGAGAAAGGGCTGAAAAAATGGCAGCAAGATCGTGGGATGGAGGAACGGATTCGTTATATCCGTTTGCCGGAAAATGGTGGCATTTCCGTAAATACCAATCAGGCCCTGACTTATGTGACAGGAGATTATGTGGGGCTGTTGGACCATGATGATGTGCTGACAGCGGATGCATTGTACGAAATGGCTGTGGCTGTTTTGCGGGCACGACGGGCAGGAACAACTCCGGGGATGCTTTACAGCGATGAGGATAAATGCAATGGGGACAAAGTACCTATTACGAGCCCCACTATAAAGAGGATATCAATCTGGATTTATTATTCAGTAATAATTATATATGTCATTTTTTGGTGATGGAGCGGCAGCTTTTGCAGGAGCTTAAGCTGCGTAAGGAATTTGATGGTGCTCAGGACTATGATTTGGTGCTGCGGGCGGTGAATAGGATTTGGCCTGATCAGGAGCAAATCCTCCATATTCCCAAGGTGTTGTATCACTGGCGTTGTCATGTGGGCTCCACTGCGGAGAATCCCCGGAGCAAGTTATGGGCTTATGAAGCAGGGTGCAGAGCTTTGCAGGCTATGGTGGATTTGCGCGGGTATCAGGCCCGGGCGGAGCATACAGAACACATGGGTTTTTATCGGTTGCAGTATCTGGGTGATATTTGGAATAGCAGACCCATGTTGGGAACAGTGGGTGGTTGTGTCCTGCAGAGAAATCATCTCACAGGCGGCAGATATACCCGGGAGGGTGAACTTCTGTATAAAGGACTACACAAGGGTTACAGTGGTTATATGCATAGGGCTGCCATGACCCAGGACGCATGGGCGGTAGATATACGTTGTATTGCAGTGGCGCCAACATTACGCGAGGATTTTGGACGGGTAATGGGTGTGCCTTATAAGGGGCGTACCCTGCAGGATGATGCAGGAAATTGTTGGGAGATTTTTGATGTGGCTGTATTGCCACGGGATACGGACTACCGGGCGTTGAGTCTGGAGTGGGGCCGGGAGCTGGAGCAGAGAGGGTATCATGCGATTTGGAATCCCTCTTTGAAAATAGAAGGGTAAAACAGGCATTTATGGAAAAAATAACTGTAGTAGTACCAAATTATAACGGAATGAGATATCTGGAGGACTGTTTCCGGTCACTGGAAGCCCAAAAGAATGCACCGGATTACCGCGTGGTGATTGTGGATAATGGTTCCACGGATGGTTCACTGGAGTATATTCGTGACTATACTGACCATTATTCAGGGAGTGCGAAGGAGTATGCGCTCATTGCATTGCCGGAGAATACAGGCTTTTGCCATGCTGTCAATGTAGGTATCGGGGATAGTGAAGCTCCATATGTGGTATTACTGAATAATGATACCAAGGTAGCGCCGGATTTTCTCAGGGCCCTTTATG
>JAFUKK010000171.1 GCA_017473665.1 Lachnospiraceae bacterium | reverse complement strand
ATGTATCCCGCCAGACGGCTAGTTTGTCCACTGCAAACGGCGGAGCAATTTTGTCCGAAGCAAAGCTTTTAAAGGAGCAGACCAGAGCTAAAAATAAGGAAACTTTGCTGGATATTATCAACAGCGAGGGTCTTACAGACACCCAAAAGCAGGCTGCTGTGGACAATATGGTACATATGACGGAAATCGCAGAGAAGGAACTGGCAGCAGAGCTTTTGTTGGAAGCAAAAGGCTTTAGCGATGTGATAGTGAGTATTAACGGGGATGCTGCTGATGTGGTGGTAAATACCACGGAACTGACAGATGTACAGCGTACTCAGATTGAGGATATTGTAAAGCGTAAGGCAGAAATTGCACCGGAAAATATTATTATCAGTACGGTGGTGGAATAGGAGTTACAAATTCGGGTATAAATTTGCCCCCAAATGTGATAATATGTACTATGGTAAAAAATGTAAGTATTGGCCTGTGCCGAAAATAGGAGAAAATACATGGGAAGAATTTTTTTGATAGTACTGGACAGCTTCGGAATTGGTGGGATGGAGGATGCAGATTCTTATGGGGATGTGGATGTAAATACCTTGAGAAGTTGTTCCCGAAGTCCTTATTTTCATCTGCCGAATCTGGGCAAGCTGGGGCTTTTTAATATAGACGGAGTAATGGTAGGAGAGCCTGTGGCACAGCCTCTGGCTACCATTGCGCGTATGATGGAGGCGTCTAAGGGAAAGGATACCACCATCGGTCATTGGGAGATTGCAGGCATTCGCTCTGACAAACCATTACCTACTTATCCAGAAGGCTTCCCCAGGGAGGTGCTGGAGGAGTTTGGCCGCAGAACCGGACGGGGGGTATTGTGCAATCTGCCCTATTCCGGTACTAAGGTAATTCAGGAGTATGGGGAGCGGCATATGGCCACCGGAGATTTGATTGTGTACACTTCCGCAGACAGTGTGTTCCAGATTGCTGCTCATGAGGAAGTAGTGCCGGTGGAGCAACTCTATGAGTATTGTCGCATTGCCCGGGAAATATTGCAGGGAGAGCATGGTGTGGGCAGAGTCATCGCCAGACCTTTTGTAGGACCATGCAGCGGTCAGTTTACCAGGACTTCCAATCATCATGATTTTTCATTGGAACCTCCGGCAGTAACCATGTTAGACCAGCTGAAGGAGCATGGGAAGGCAGTAATAGGTGTGGGCAAAATCAATGATATTTTTGCAGGAAAGGGCATTACCGAGTACACCTATACCTCCGGGAATCCGGAAGGAATTGAAAAGACCCTGGAATATTTGAAGAAGGATTTTGAGGGCCTGTGCTTTGTGAATCTGGTGGATTATGATTCCCTGTACGGACATCGCCGTGATGTGGACGGGTATGCCAAGGCTTTGACCTATTTTGATGAGAAATTACCTGAGATTATGTCAGGTATGAGAGAGGATGATATCCTGATGCTGACAGCAGATCACGGCTGTGACCCGGCATATATGGCGACCACGGATCATACCAGAGAATATACTCCCTTTATCATGTATGGGCAGAAAATCACACCAATCAACCTGGGAACAAGAAAAACCTTTGCAGATATAGGGGCTACTGTGTTACAATACTTCGGTATCACTGCGGCATTTCCCGGTGAGGGTATGCTTTAGAAGGAATAATACCGCAGGCTTTATAGAATGCGTTGATTTGGAGGAAATAGAAGTGAGTAATTATACAGAAGAAATAAATCGTCGTCGTACTTTTGCGATTATATCCCATCCTGACGCGGGTAAAACCACCCTGACAGAGAAGTTTCTGTTATATGGCGGAGCCATTAATCTGGCAGGTAGTGTAAAGGGAAAAGCTACCGCCCGCCATGCGGTTTCCGACTGGATGCAGATAGAAAAGGAGAGAGGTATTTCTGTAACCTCTTCCGTATTGCAGTTTGAGTATGACGGATATTGTATCAATATATTGGATACCCCTGGACATCAGGATTTCTCCGAGGATACCTATCGTACTCTGATGGCAGCGGATTCTGCAGTAATGGTAATTGATGCCTCCAAGGGTGTGGAGGCCCAGACCAGAAAGCTGTTTAAGGTCTGTGTCATGAGAAAGATTCCTATTTTTACCTTTATCAACAAGCTGGATAGGGATGCCAATGATACCTTTGAATTGCTGGATGATATTGAGAAGGAATTGGGTATCGCTACCTGTCCCATTAACTGGCCCATCGGTTCCGGTAAGGAATTTAAGGGAGTATATGACCGTGAAAGCAAATGTGTCATTGCTTATTCCGATACAGAGAAGGGTACTAAGGAAGGTATTGCCACAGAGATTCCCATAAAGGATGAGGCCCATTTACGTGAGGTGATTGGAGACGCGGCAGCTTCCAAATTGTTGGATGAGATTGAATTGCTGGATGGGGCATCCGCAGAATTTGATTTGGAACAGGTAAGAGCCGGAGAATTGACCCCGGTTTGTTTCGGTTCCGCACTTACCAATTTCGGTGTAGAGATTTTCCTGAAGCATTTCCTGAATATGACCACCACGCCTCTTCCCAGAAGAGCGGATGTAGGGCTTATTGAGCCTGCAGAAAAGGATTTTAGTGCCTTTGTATTTAAAATTCAGGCCAATATGAACAAGGCCCATCGTGACAGAATCGCTTTTATGCGTATTTGTTCCGGTAAATTTGATGCCAATATGGAAGTGCGACATGTGCAGGGGAATAAGGTTATGAGATTGTCTCAGCCCCAGCAGATTATGGCGGACGAGCGTAAAATTTTGACGGAAGCCTATGCAGGGGATATTATCGGTGTATTTGATCCGGGTATTTTCTCCATCGGAGATACTCTGTGCATGCCCAAGGAGAAATTCCAGTATGAGGGTATTCCCACCTTTGCACCGGAGCATTTTGCCAGAGTGCGTCAGCTGGATACCATGAAGCGTAAGCAGTTTGTAAAGGGTATTGAACAGATTGCCCAGGAGGGTGCCATTCAGATATTTCAGGAGTTTAATACGGGTCTGGAGGAAATTATTGTAGGCGTGGTAGGTGTACTGCAGTTTGATGTACTGAAGTATCGCTTGGAGAATGAGTACAATGTGGAGATTCGTCTGGAGCCCCTGCCCTATGAGCATATCCGCTGGATTGAAAATAAGGATGAGGTAGATTTGTCCAAGTTGGTGGGTACTTCCGATATGAAGAAGGTCAAGGATATGAAGGGTAATCCCTTATTGCTCTTTGTGAATGCCTGGAGTGTTGGAATGACGCTGGATAGAAACAAAGGTTTAATATTAACTGAGTTTAGCAAGAACTAATGATTTTGAGCATGGACATCAGCATAGGAGGAAGTAGTATGGAGCAACCAATGACACCGCCTTGGGCGTCTGAAATGACAGAGGATGAGTTTATCAGCTATTCTGCCACCTATCAGGTGGGAGAGTACTTTCATTTGTATGAAAAGAAAGTATTTCCCTGCAAAACAAAGGGCGATATGGTGTATTATTTTTATGATCCTACCAAGCATGGGTATCCGGCGGACAAGCAATATCCTTTGCTTATGTTTCTTCATGGAAAATCCAACGCCTTGGAGGGAGATATTTGCATCAATTATTCCGGCGGAGAATTGTATGCCTCTCCTGAGTATCAAAAGAAACTGGGTGGGGCTTTTGTGCTGATTCCTCTTGCCAATGAAAAGCGGGAAGAGGACGGAAGTGTGAGCGGCACATGGTCGGAAGAATATGTGGAACCGGTGATTGCTTTGGTACGTAAATTTGTGAAAGAGCGGGCCGCTAATATTGGCAAGAAATTAGTATTTGGTAATTCTGCAGGTGCCAGAATGACTTATATGGTAGTTGCCGGAGCCTTGGACTTATTTGATGCCTGTGTACCGGTGGGCGGAAGTGTGCCGGAATATGAAGTATTGGACCGTATGGAAGAGAAGGGAGTTCAGTTGTTTTTTGCCACCTGTCGTCATGATGAATTTATTGGATTTGAAGATCAAATAAAACCACATATTTCCAAATTGGAGTCCATGAAAAATTGCTTTTTGTTTTTGCCTAAATGGTCTTATAATGGGGACGGCGGCATTGCATCCATTAATTTTGGCGTGGAAATGGGACAGCATTGTCTGGTCAACCCCATGCATGCCAATTTGATGTTCGATGATGGCACTCCCATGGAAGAAAGTCTTCCCGATGGTGTTATTGGTTGGATTCGACAGGTATGCGAATGATAATATGACCGGACAAGAATATATAATGACAAATTCATAAGAAATGTGTTATACTTACTATATATTTGTGCAGGAGGAACCTGATATGGAAAAGGAATTAGAGAAGAGCACAGTGGTGTTATGCGGAGATGACGACCAGGGTGTGGTACAGATAGCAGATGAAGTAGTGATGATGATTGCTGCACTGGCTACTGCAGAGGTAGATGGTGTGGGTACTATCGGCGGTATTTCCACAAGTGAATTTACCGGCAGAGTGAATAAGAAGTATTTGAGACGCGGCGTGCGTGTAGAGGTATTGGAGGGTAATGTCAGTGTAGGAGTAGCCATTACCGTACAGTATGGTATTAATATTCCCACTCTTTGTGCCAAGGTTCAGTCCAAGGTAAAGAATGCACTGGAGAATATGACCGGTCTGACCTGCTCTGATGTGAATGTACGCATCGTTGCTATGGATATGAAAAAAGATAAAAAGGATAAATAGGATACTGTTATGGGAAAGCGTGAGCAGAGAGAACAGGTTTTTGCATTGTTATTTCGGGTGGAGTTTAATTCGCCCCAGGACATGCCGGAGCAGGTAAAGTTGTTTCTGGAAAACAGTGAACAGCTGATGAATGATAAGGATGCTGATTATATTACGGGCAGATATGAAGCTATTACTGCGCGTATGGAGGAACTGGATCAGGTCATTGATGAGAGAATGGAAGGCTGGGATGTTACCCGAATCGGTAAAGTGGAGCTGACCATTTTGAGAATCGGCGTATATGAGATTCTGTATGATGAAGATGTGCCGAATAGTGTTGCAATCAACGAGGCTGTGGAATTGGCCAAGAAATATGGTCAGGAATCATCCGGCAGTTTCGTGAATGCTATTTTAGCGAAATTTGTAAAGCAGGGTGAGTAAGATTCGTCGCGATGTATATACCGTTGGACAACTGAATGCTTATATTAAAAATATGTTCATGCAGGATTATCTTTTGCAGGCTGTCTTCGTCAGAGGCGAAGTCAGCAACTGCAAATATCATTCCTCCGGACATATTTATTTTACGTTAAAGGACTCTAAGGGTGCTGTAAACTGTGTCATGTTTGCAGGAAACCGTTCGGGCCTTTCTTTTCGTTTGGCAGAAGGCCAGCAGGTGGTGGTAGGCGGCAATGTGGATGTGTACGAGCGGGATGGTAAGTACCAGATTTATGCCAAACAGATTGTGCTTGACGGTGCAGGCCTTTTATATGAGAAGTATGAACGATTAAAGAGAGAATTAGAGGAAGAGGGCATGTTTGCGCAGGAGTACAAGCAGTCCATTCCCAAGTATATAAAAACATTGGGCGTAGTAACTGCAGATACGGGTGCGGCAGTCAGGGATATTATCCAGGTTGCAAAAAGGCGCAATCCCTATGTGCAGATT
>JAFUKK010000170.1 GCA_017473665.1 Lachnospiraceae bacterium | reverse complement strand
CCATGGTGACAGTCAAAGGAATAAATTCAATGTTTCTGAGGGCAGCATCTGCAGGTAAGTAGTCTGCTGCGGAATCAACTAATATTCTAAGCATTTGTTTTCTCCGTTTAATTAAAGAGTTTGTTGGCAGCCTGGGCAATGTCGTTTAGGGTGGCGATGGCGGTGCGGGTTTTGTCCACGCCCAGCTCACCTATAATGGCATTAATCAAAACCAGTATTTTTTCATGTTGCAGTTCGTAATTCTTTATCTGCTCCATATTCAGGTAAATATGGATGCATCGTTTATCCTCCTGAGAACGCTCCCTGGTAATCATACCTTTGGATTCCAATTGGTTTAGGGTACGATTCATTAATGATTTCTGCATCCGGGTCTCTGCACACAGGTCTGTAGCAGTAATCTGTTGCTTCGGATGTTCCAACATATTTTTGTACAATAGATTACATATTATGGATTCATTAAAGGACAGTTCAGAAACCAACCTGGAATTATTGATAGAGGTGGATACACGGAGCCAGGCCTCCAGCAGTGCCTCGTTTAAATTGTCCATAAGGACTCCTTTTCTTAAGTAAAATAGGGTTATTGGTTCTCAAAGTATACTATCATGACAGATGGGTTTAGTCAACTATATTTCGTTCAAAGTAAGTTGGAAATTTTGACTATTTGAAGTAATATTTTCATTAAAAATTAAATAAACGCTTTTATTTAGCAGATATAAAAGGGCCCGCATGAGCGGGCCCTTGGTAATGCTGGTTATTTATCATGAATTTCGCTGTGCAGTTCCTGTAAGGATTTAACTTCCATGGCAGGGTGATTCTTCACATAGTGGATACCTTCTGCAGTTACCTTAGCAGCAGCAACAGTAGTCATATAAGGTATCTTACCTTTGATGGCTGCTTTACGCAGGTAGCTGTCGTCGTGAACGCTGTCCTTGCCTACGGGAGAGTTTACAATCAGCTGTACTTCGCCGTTGGTAATCATATCCAGTACATTGGGACGGCCTTCGCTGAGCTTCTTTACACGCTCGCAGGATACGCCTGCTGCGGAAATTACATCATAGTTACCGCCGGTAGCTACGATTCTGAAACCACAGTCTGCAAAAATCTTAGCCACATCCACGATTTCTGCTTTGTCCTTACGGTTAACGGAAATCAGTACGGTACCTTCCAGAGGAAGTTTGGACTGGGTTGCTTCCTGTGCCTTGAAGAATGCTTCGCCATAGGAAGGAGATAAGCCCAGTACTTCACCGGTGGATCTCATTTCGGGTCCCAACAGAGGATCTACCTCAGGGAACATATTGAAGGGGAAGACTGCTTCCTTGACACCGTAGTTGGGAATTACCTGTTCCTTCAGTGCGGGTACGGGAGAAGGTCTGCCGGTGATTTCAGAGGTAATGATATCGGTAGCAATGGGAACCATGCGGATATTACATACCTTGGAAACCAGAGGAACGGTACGGGATGCTCTGGGATTGGCCTCCAGTACGAATACTTTGCCGTTCTCGATGGCATACTGCATGTTCATCAGACCCTTTACATGCATTTCTTCTGCAATCTTCTTGGTATATTCTTTGATAGTAGCTACATTCTCTTCGGTAATGTGTACGGAAGGAATGATACAAGCGGAGTCACCGGAGTGAACGCCTGCCAGCTCAATATGCTCCATTACCGCAGGAACGAAAGCGTGAGTACCATCGCTGATAGCATCTGCTTCACATTCCAGTGCGTGATTCAGGAAACGGTCAATCAGGATGGGACGGTCGGGAGTTACACCAACTGCAGCCTTCATGTAGCTTTCCATAGCAGCGTCATCATAAACCACTTCCATACCGCGTCCGCCCAGTACGAAGGAAGGACGAACCATGGTGGGGTAACCGATTCTGTGAGCGATTTCCAGAGCTTCCTCTACAGTGGTGGCCATTCCGGACTCAGGCATGGGAATCTCCAGCTTATCCATCATTGCGCGGAACAGGTCACGGTCCTCTGCCAGATCAATTACAGAAGGAGAGGTACCCAGAATCTTGACGCCGTTCTTTTCCAAATCACTTGCCAGGTTCAGAGGAGTCTGTCCACCGAACTGAGCAATCACGCCTACGGGCTTCTCTTTCTTGTAAATGCTTAACACATCTTCCAGAGTCAGAGGCTCGAAGTACAATTTATCAGAGGTATCGTAGTCTGTAGACACGGTTTCGGGATTACAGTTTACGATAATGGTCTCAAAGCCTAACTTCTTTAATGCCAGAGATGCATGTACACAACAGTAGTCGAACTCGATACCCTGACCGATACGGTTGGGACCGCCGCCTAAGATCATTACCTTGGGCTTGTCGTTGGAGATAGGGTTCTTATCCTCTGCATTGTAGGTGGAGTAGTAGTAAGCGTTATTTTCGGTACCGCTTACGTGGATACCCTCCCAAGCTTCCTCCATACCGATTTCGATACGACGATTACGGATATCAGCCTCAGGAATCTCCAGAATCTGGCTCAAATATTTATCAGAGAAGCCGTCCTTCTTTGCCTGAATCAGTGCAGCGTCAGCAGGAACAGCACCCTTATTCTTCATTAGAGCTTCTTCTTCCTCGACCAGTTCTCTCATCTGGTCTAAGAAGTAGTGCTTTACCTTGGTGAGCTCGAAGAGCTCTTCGTTGGTAGCACCCTTACGGATAGCCTCATACATTACAAAGTAACGCTGGCTGGAAGGAGTGATAAGAAGCTGTAACAGCTCTTCCTTGGACATGGTATCGTAGTTCTTGGAGTGGCCCAGACCGTAGTTGCCGTTTTCCAAGGAGCGAATTGCTTTCTGGAATGCTTCCTTGAAGTTCTTACCGATACTCATTACTTCACCAACGGCACGCATCTGAGTACCCAGCTTGTCTTCAACACCTTTGAATTTCTCAAATGCCCAGCGGGCAAACTTGATAACTACATAATCTCCATCGGGCTCGTACTTATCCAAAGTACCGTACTTGCCGCAGGGGATATCCTTCAGGGTCAGTCCGGTAGCCAGCATAGCGGAAACCAGAGCAATGGGGAAACCGGTTGCCTTGGATGCTAATGCGGAGGAACGGGAGGTGCGAGGGTTGATTTCAATAACAATGATTCTGTCGGATACGGGGTCGTGGGCAAACTGCACATTGGTACCACCGATAACCTCCACAGAATCTACAATCTTAAATGCCTGCTCCTTCAGTCTATCCTGAACCTCCTGAGAGATGGTCAGCATAGGAGCGGAACAGAAGGAATCGCCGGTGTGGACACCTAAGGGGTCGATATTCTCGATGAAGCATACGGTAATCATGTTACCCTCTGCATCACGGACTACTTCTACTTCCAGTTCTTCCCAGCCCAGAATGGACTCTTCTACCAATACCTGACCTACCAGGCTGGCCTGAAGACCACGGGCACATACAGTCTTTAATTCTTCCTTATTATATACCAGACCGCCGCCGGCACCACCCATGGTGTATGCAGGACGCAGTACTACAGGATAGGAGAGCTTGTCGGCAATAGCCAGAGCTTCTTCTACAGTATAAGCTACTTCGCTACGAGCCATTTCAATGCCCAGTGCATTCATTGCCTTCTTAAATTCAATACGGTCCTCGCCACGTTAGATGGCATCCACCTGAACACCGATAACCTGAATATTGTACTTATCAATAATCCCTGCTTTATTCAGCTCAGCACAAAGGTTCAGACCGGACTGGCCGCCCAGATTGGGTAATAATGCATCGGGTCTTTCCTTTTTGATGATTTCTTCCAAACGTTCTACATTTAAAGGCTCAATGTAGGTAACATCAGCGGTCTCGGGATCCGTCATGATGGTTGCAGGATTGGAATTCACCAATACGATTTCATATCCCAGTTTTTTCAGGGCTTTACAAGCCTGAGTACCGGAATAGTCAAATTCACAAGCCTGACCAATAATGATGGGGCCGGAACCAATTATGAGTACTTTGTGAATATCTGTTCTTTTAGGCATTTTTCGCTCCTCCTTTATTTTCCCTATATATTATATAGAAAATCCGAAAAAACACAAGCAGTCTTTTGTGGAATTTTCGATGGAATTTTTGTGTATTTTTGGTGATTAAGTCTTATAAAGCCTTCAAAACATAGAATAAGGCTGATGAATATAGGATTTGTATGAAAATTGACAAAAAATTATCAAATTGTGATTGAGAAATGAAGCAGTGAGTAGTATAATAAAAGCAACGAAAAAAGACTTAGGAGGTTTTTCTATTATGGGTTATTTAACAGGTAAAACAGCGATTATTACCGGCGCAGGTTTTGCAACTCTCAGCGACGGCAGATGTGGTTCCATCGGTTATGGCATTGCTACTGCTTATGCAAAGGAAGGCTGTAATCTGGTGATTACCGGACGTAACATGCAGAAGTTGAACGATGCCAAGGAAGCACTGGAGTCCCAGTACGGCATTAACGTACTGGTAGTACAGGCTGATGTAAATGCAGGTGCAGACAATGAGGCTGTTGTAAATAATGTAGTAAAGCAGACCATCGATACCTTTGGGGATATCCATGTATTGATCAATAATGCACAGGCATCTGCTTCCGGTGTGACTATTGCAGATCATACCACTGAGCAGTTTGATGTGGCTATGTATTCCGGTTTGTATGCTACTTTCTATTATATGAAGGCTTGCTATCCTTATCTGGCAAAGACCAAGGGCTCTGTTATCAACTTTGCTTCCGGTGCAGGTCTGTTCGGTAATTTCGGACAGTGCGCGTACGCAGCAGCTAAGGAAGGTATCCGTGGTCTGAGCCGTGTAGCGGCTACCGAATGGGGTAAGGATGGCATCAATGTAAATGTAATCTGTCCTCTGGCATGGACCGCTCAGCTGGAGCAGTTTGAGAAGGCATATCCTGAAGCTTTTAAGGCAAATGTACATATGCCTCCCATGGGTCACTTTGGTGATTCCGAGTTGGAAATCGGTCGTGTATGCGTACAGCTGGCATCTCCTGATTTCAAATATATGAGTGGTGAGACCATTACCTTAGAGGGTGGTATGGGTCTGAGACCTTAATATAACGGCTGTTATTCAAAGAAGTGTTTTTATAGACAAAGCGGAGCCGGTGAGATGCTTCCATGTGGAGAATATATGGAGGAATCTTCCGGCTCTTTGTTTTATTTGCGCCGGGGCCCTAATTTGCTGAAAAGCAAATCAATAAGGTTTTGAAGGATAAGCTTGAAAATATGGATAAAAATGCGTATATTTAATGTGTTAGGGCAGTGTTTAGGGGCAAATGCAACCGCCGGTTGACAAATTTCACAGTCTGATTGGTAGTGGGTAACCGGTAGAATTGCTATGATTTGTTCAAGCAACGAGCTGAAAACAAATGCCCCCAAGGGCGGAAAGAGGATACTATGATATTAGCAGACAAGATTATGAACTTAAGAAAACAAAATGGATGGTCCCAGGAAGAACTGGCAGATAAGCTGGATATTTCCAGACAGTCTGTAAGCAAATGGGAAAGCGGTACATCTATTCCTGACTTGGATAAAATATTAAAACTGAGTACTTTATTTGGTGTCAGCACCGATTATCTGCTTAGAGATGAAATTGAAGATACTTTATATATGGAAGTAGAGATGCCGGAGGACAATGGAGTCCATCGTGTAAGTATGGACGAAGCCATGGATGCCATTGACAATAAGAAGCGTACTTCTGTATGGATGGGCCTTGCCACCATGTTGTGCGTATTATGTCCCACACCGCTGCTGTTTTTGTTGGGCTTGCAGAGCACCGGAAAGCTTGGCCTTACAGAAGATACGACATCCATGATTGGTGTGGTGGCATTACTGTTGCTGGTGGCAATTGGGGTGGCGCTGTTTATTGTGATTGATTCCTTCAATAAGAAATATGCTTATCTGGACAATGAATTATTGGTATTAGATTACGGAGTACGAGGTGTCGTAGAAAAAGAAAAGAGTGAGTTTAACTTAAAGTATGTGGTTTGTACCGCAATTGCAACTGTAATGTGTATTTTGGCAGTGGTTCCTTTGTTTGCTATGATTGCAGTGACGGAAATGGGGACAAACGCTTATGAAGAAGATTTTTTG
>JAFUKK010000169.1 GCA_017473665.1 Lachnospiraceae bacterium | reverse complement strand
TTAAGCGAAAAGCATTTACAAACATTTGTTCTGGTGTTAGAATGGAATTAATATTCTTAATGATATATATTACACGTTTTGAAGGGAGGCCGGCTGATGCAGGGACCAATTATTTTTCATATTGATGTAAATTCCGCTTTTCTCAGCTGGTCTGCTCTGACCCTCCTGCAGGAAGGCTCTGACACAGACATCCGCCAGATTCCTTCCATTGTAGGGGGCGACATTTCCAAGAGACATGGCGTAGTATTAGCCAAGTCCATACCTGCCAAAGCCTACGGTATTACCACCGGTGAACCGGTAGTCAATGCCTACCGCAAATGTCCCACGCTTGTCAGTGTTACCCCGGACCATGCCATGTACACTCGCAAAAGCCGGGCACTGATGGAGCATCTGTCCGCCATATGCCCCGAATTCGAACAGGTAAGCATCGATGAATGCTATATGAATTTTACTCCCATTGCCGGAGAGTACCTTCCCCCCGTGGCTTCCGCCACCCGGATAAAAGATGAGATTTTCCGGCTTTTTGGTTTTACAGTGAATATCGGCATTTCCGACCGCAAGGTCCTGGCCAAAATGGCCTCCGATTTTGAAAAGCCCAATAAAGTACATACCCTCTTTTCTCATGAAATCAGTGAGAAACTCTGGCCACTACCGGTATCCGCCCTCTTTCTCTGCGGCCGTTCCAGTGTGGATACCCTACACAAGCTGGGGATTCTTTCCATCGGAGATCTGGCTCACAGTGACCCGGGGATTTTGGAAAGCCACTTAAAAAGTCATGGCCTGGTGTTATGGAATTATGCCAACGGCAGGGATGATTCCCGGGTAGTTCCGGAGCCTGCCCAGGCCAAAGGCATCGGCAACTCCACCACCGTCTCCCGGGACATCGAGGATTACGACGAAGCCTGCAAAGTATTACTGCAATTGGCCGAATCCGTAGGAAGACGTTTGCGCAAGCAACACTTCTGTGCCGGCCTGGTATGTACGGAGATTAAATATAATGATTTTCGCAGCGTATCCCATCAGGGTATTTTGCTGACTCCCTCCGCCTCCACAGATGCCATATATCGCAAGGCCTGTGAGTTGTTCAAAGAATTATGGAACGGCACTCCCATACGCCTGCTGGGCATCCGCACCACCAAGCTTACAGAGGATACCGAGCCCGTGCAGCTGAATCTTTTTGATTACAGCCAGTCCGGGTCCGAAAAGCAACAGCGTCTGGACCGGGCATTGGACACCATCCGGCTACGCTACGGACAGGATGCAGTCACCAGAGGCAGTCTGTTGGATAGCACCATAGACCAAGATGACTAATGTAGGTCATTTTCTTGTCTTACTTCCAATTCAAAAGCACCACCGGAATTTTCCTCCGATGGTGCTTACTATTTCATATATCTATTTTTTCTTTTTGATACTATAACCAAAAGTACCCAACAACTCGCCGGTGGCCAGATATGCCCCATGGGAATATACTATGGGCTCTGCCTGCTCCAGATGAAACTTACCGCCCGCATCCATATATTCCTCATCCACATGCACTGCCAGCACATCTGCCAAAAACATATGGTGGGACCCCAATTCCAAAACCTGACGCACCCGGCACTCTATATTCACCGGACTCTCCGCAATTAAAGGGGCCTTTATATGTTCTGCCGGCAATGCAGTCAGCTGCATCTCTTTAAACTTATCCACATCCCGTCCGCTCTTTACGCCACAATAATCCGTAGCAAAAGTCAGATTCTTTGTGGTCAGATTAATCACAAACTCTCCGGTCTCCTTCAAAATAGGATAGGAATACCGCTCCGGCCGCACGGATATGGATACCATGGGCGGATTGGTACATACGGTACCTACCCATGCAAGCGTAATAATATTAGGTCGGCCCTCCGTGTCTGCCACACTTACCATCACTGCCGGCAAAGGATAGACCATATTGCCGGGTTTCCATAACTGCTTTGCCATCCTCATCTCCCTCTCTTAGAAAACACCCAACAGGGAAAGCACCTGCAAAATCACACCTGCACTGCTCATAATCAGAGCCATAATAGCCACGCTAAGCACACCATTCAGTCTGCCATTCAGGACATGCATACTATCCTGTACATTCTCAGAGGTCTTGGTATTCTCCTCCGCAATCACTGCCTGGATATTGCGGTACACCTTTACACACTCTTTATGTAAATTCTCATCCGTCTTATCCAGACGAGTATCCACCACTTCCTGTACTACCTCGGTGGACAATGCATCCTGCCGGAAACCTTCCAGCTTGGCAAGGCTCTCCTCTGCCAGCGCCTGCATATGTGCCACGCCGGTCTCAGTCACCTGCTTTACCTGGGACATACTATTCTCTGCCAATTCACTGACGCGGGTCATGCTGCCTTCTGCCACGCGGGCCATCTGAGCCGCACTACTTTCCACCATCGCCTGTAACTTTTCAGATACAGGTTGCTCCAATGCCCCGTTCACACGCTGTTCGATGGCTGCCATCTCTCCGATTAGCTGCTCCATCTGCTTCAGGCATTCATGATATCTTTCCACCTGGCTCTTTAATTTATTCATTTCCTCCGTCTCTGCAGCAGAATTTGCCTTTATCATTTCCTGTGCGGTGAGGCGATGCGCCAACTTATCTACAAAACTATCCATTAATTTCCCTCCGAACATATGTCGTACCACCTTCTCATTTGTTTTGTGGTTATTACTTCTCTTATTTTAACACCAAACCCACTGTCTGGCAACCTTCTCTCCTTATAGCACCCTTGGCTATTTTGCACAATTATTTTAGTATCCTTTTTACTTTTTTGTAAATATTCATCAAAGTTTAACAGCGTGTTCATAAATTGTTCATATTTTATTGCTATACTTTCAATATGAATTCAAAGAGTTCATTTCAGACGACTACAAGATAAATTTTTTCATAATAGCCCAGGTGCCGCAAGGTGCCTGGGCACTCCTCATTTTAAGCTTCATTTGTACTACTGCAAAAGCAGCCATCCCTCCCGGAATGACTGCTTTCAAAATGACTCCCACACTTATTTCACATTATAACAGGCTCCT
>JAFUKK010000168.1 GCA_017473665.1 Lachnospiraceae bacterium | reverse complement strand
TTGGCTGCGGTATGACACGATACGCGCAGACCATTCCTCTACAGCAGTTTAGCTTAAATGGCGGATTGATAACCACATACGGTCGTTGCACCTACATTGAAAACGAACCTGTGATTATCCGTGAAGCGCAGATATTAAAGAGCAGTAATAATAGCTGGGCTATCATTGACGGTCGGTTGCCTAATGATAGAAGCGGTGTGGTATTGTATACCAAGGACAGTAAGGAATACTGTACGGCACTGGGAGAGGACGGTATTCTTAACGACCTGTATCAGATAGGGGATGTGAATGCTCCTTCTGAACTGAGCACCAGCGGTATCCTGGCTATGAGTAATAACCAGAATTCCAATGCACCTTTCATTCTGTTACAGTATGCAAACGGTGGTGTGGCAGGCTATAATTACATGACCGAAGAGGTGATTTTTGACCACTCTATCCGCAATCTGATGGATTTGAAGGATTATTTGGCAGTTTATTTTGAGGGTGATGACTCCATATTAAGTGATGTGGCAAGCAGCTACTCATCCAATGCCCGGGTAGCACAGAGCGCAGGTACACCTGAGCGTCTGAATGCTATGGTAAGTGGTAATTCTTCCGGAGAAAACATCAGCGGTAATAATACCGGAGAGAATATTAGTAATGGCATCGCAGCAGGCAGTGATGTGGCCTATGGTACGGTAGTAGCGGCAGGCAGTGAAGTGGCCGGTGGTACTATCGGCCAGAGCGGTAGCAGTACTACTACAGGTTCTTCCATAGCCAATGGAGACAATGTGGTGGATGGTGATATTGTTGACAGCAATGGCAGCAGTACATCCGGTGATGCAGATGCTGCCGAAAAGGGTGCAGGAACTACCCAGAGTAAGCCTGAGGGTGACACTACAGGAGCTACCCAGAGCAAGCCTGAGGGTGACACTACAGGAACTACCCAGAGTAAGCCTGAGGGCGATACCCAGGACAAGTCAGAGAGCGAAGCATCCAAAGATTCTAAGGAAGAGTCCAAGGACACTTCCGAAGGTATGACAGGTTCCAATTTGTCAGAGCTTTCAGGCTATATGCCTGAGATTGCAGAGCCTGTGGCTGTGGTGACAGCAGACCAGCTGTTTACCGTATACAATCAGGACACCGGTTGCTATGAAATCGTGGATGTGCAGCAGTTCTTAACTGCACCTGCGTATGTGTCCGAGAACAGCCGTCTGGCAGTACAGAATTTGGGCAGCTATGCAGGATATGCAGAGAAAGAAAAACAGCAGACCACAGATGGTCTGGGCCTGTATATTCTGGTATCCATGGCGCTGGTTAGCGGTTTGGCAGTCATTGTAGTATGGCGTAAAAAGCAAAAGAAGGCCTAAGGCAGTAATAAAAAACAAAGTGTATATTCCTCCATAAGCGGTTTCGAAAGAAATCCGCTTGTGGAGGAATTTTTTACTTGTTCAGATGGGGATGATTGGTATTGATAAAAAGGTGCGGAGCATTACGGAGTCCTTGCGAAAAAGTCTCCGGCATGGTACATTAGTATTAGTGAAAAGTACACAAAAGAGAGGGATTTCTTATGTATCAGGATAATAAAATCTGGGTAGGTACCTCCGGTGAGGAAAAGGTATATATTTACCCTACAATGGCGAACAGACATGGACTGATTGCAGGTGCCACAGGTACCGGTAAGACAGTGACTTTGAAGGTGTTGGCAGAGTCCTTTAGTGATTGCGGTGTGCCTGTATTTATGGCCGATGTAAAGGGAGATCTGGCCGCCATGTGCAGACCCGGTGCAGCATCCGGCAGTGTGCAGGAGCGTATTCAGGAGATGGGCCTGGCGCAGCATGGCTACAGCTTTAGTGCCTATCCTACTACCTATTGGGATGTATACGGAGAGGGAGGTATGCCCCTGCGGACCACTATATCTGAGATGGGCCCCTTACTTCTGAGCCGTATTATGGATTTGAATGAGATCCAGACGGATATTATGACCATCATTTTCAAAATAGCAGATGATGAAGGCTTGCTCCTACTGGATACCAAGGATTTGCGGGCGCTGGTCAGCTATATCTCTGAGAATCCGGAGGATTATGAGCATCGCTACGGTAAGATGTCCGGACAGAGCTTAGGTGCTATCATGCGCGCCATTGTGGCTTTAGAGACGGAAGGCGGAGAATTGTTTTTCGGTGAGCCGGCTCTGAATATCCAGGACTGGATGTGTACTGATTATACCGGTAAGGGCATGATACAGCTGTTGGATTGTCGTAAGCTGATTAATAATCCTACCCTTTATTCTACTTTCCTGCTGTGGCTTATGTCAGAACTCTTTGAAACTCTGCCCGAGGCGGGCGATTTGGACAAGCCCAAGATGGTATTTTTCTTTGATGAGGCACATATGCTCTTTGACAGTGCCTCTAAGACACTGTTGGAGAAAATCGGTCAGGTAGTAAAGCTTATCCGTTCCAAGGGCGTGGGTATCTATTTCATCACCCAGAATCCCAGAGATATCCCGGATGAGATTCTGGCACAGCTGGGTAATAAAGTACAGCATGCCCTGCGGGCTTATACTCCTGCGGAGCAAAAGGCTGCCAAGGCTGCGGCGATGTCCTTCCGTGTGAATGAGGAATTTGATACCTATGAGGTGCTGACACAGCTGGGTATCGGACAGGCGATTATCTCCGTACTGGATGAGGAAGGTATCCCCACAGTAGTGAAAAAATGCGATATTCTGCCTCCTCAAAGCCAGATGGGGGCATTGGATGAAAATGTACGTCAGAGCCTGATTAACGGTAATCCCATGAACCGGATTTATTCCCAATTAGTGGATAGAGAGTCTGCCTATGAACTGTTAGAGAAG
>JAFUKK010000167.1 GCA_017473665.1 Lachnospiraceae bacterium | reverse complement strand
GTTTCAGATATTTGAATTTATACAATACCATTAAGCAATTGAAGTCTGAGGGATGTAATATTACCGGATTTACCTTCTGGGGTAATATTGATAAGTATTCCTGGCTGCAGTCCAAATCCAATGTGGGCGGTGGTATGACCTCAACCAGCAGACAGTTCCCGCTGTTGTTTGACGACGATTATAATGTAAAACCTGCTTATTGGGCGTTTGTAGACGCTACGAAGATAAAAGTAAAGGCGGAAGAGCCTGTAGTAGAAGAATCTACGGCAGAAGAAAGCTCCCAGGCCCCGGTAGAGGAGAGTACAGCGGAGGAATCCAAGGAAAGTTCTGTGGTGGAGGAATCCATGGCGGGTACCGATACGGATAGTGACGATACTGTAAATGCGGTGCCGGAAGAGAATAACAGTTCCATGATGGTATTTGTGGGTGCATTTGGTATTGCCCTGGCAGTGTTGGTGGTTGCCCTGGTAGTAGTATTGGTAATCAAAAAGAAAAAGACCAAATAAAAACGGAGAGAATATATGGTAAAGCATGTGATTTTATGGCAGCTGAAGGATGAGTTGTCCCTGGCTGAAAAGCAAGATATTAAGTCCGGAATTAAGTCCGGTCTGGAGGGGCTACAGGGACAGATTCCCGGACTATTGGAAATTAAGGTATATACGGAAGGTTTGGCATCTTCTAATGCAGAGGTGATGTTGGATTCCACTTTTACAGATGAGGCAGCTTTAAAAGGTTATGCTGTCCATCCTGCCCATGTAGAAGTGGCGGATACCAAGGTACGTCCCTATACCAAGACCCGGTCCTGTATAGATTTTGAAATCTAATCAAAACCGTACTTCCTTTGGGGAAGAGTCATTTAGTTAAATTGGAAACCTTCAAGTTAAGGAGTGAATCTTTGGATTTGCTCCTTGATTTTATTTTAAATGGATTGAGCCAGATAGAAGGTTTGACGAAGACATAGTTCTCATATATAATTGTTTCATATAAATGGGAAGTCACAAAAGGAGAAACAAGATGGATAAAAATTTTACGATGATGAAGTTTCCCCGAGAGGTAGTGGAGCACAATATTGAGGCAAGTACCTCTAAGGTAAGGATGCCCAGTCACAATTTGATGATGATGGGTTTTTTTGCAGGTATGTTTATTGCATATGGTGCAGCTGCCAGCAGTGTGATTATTCACAATGTGAGTAATGTAGGGTTGGCCCGTTTGCTGGCCGGTTGTGTATTCCCGGTAGGTCTGATGCTTATCGTATTTATTGGCGGAGAGTTGTTTACCGGTGACTGCTTGATGATTATGGGTGTTTTGCACAATCAGTATCGTGTCCGCAGTATGATAAGAGTATTGGCAGTAGTTTTTCCCAGTAATCTCATAGGGTCCGTGCTGCTGGCTTGGCTGGTATCCATGAGCGGGCAATGGAATTATACCCAAGGTCTGTTGGGAGCCTTTACCATTAAGGTGGCCATGGATAAGATAACGATGCCTTTTATAACAGCTTTTGTATCCGGTGTAATATGTAATATATTCGTGTGTGCAGCGGTGCTTTTGACCAATGCATCCAAGGATGTGACAGGTAAAATCTGGGGATGCTTTTTCCCCATTATGGCTTTTATTGTAGGTGGTTATGAGCACTGTGTAGCAGATATGTATTTTGTGCCTGCGGGCATTTTTGCCCTGGGGAATGAAGCATATGTGCAGAAGGCTATGGACACCTACGGCTATACAGCGGCGCAGCTGGCAGAGCTGAACTGGGGCAGCTTTTTCCTGGACAATGTATTGCCGGTGACGCTGGGTAATATGGTGGGTGGTATGATTATTATGGGTGCTATCCTGTATGGTATCCATGGTAAAACCTTGAAAATGGACAGACCCCACAAGCCGCACAGACATCACGAGAGAAACTACAGAAATAAGCAGAATGCAGAAAATAATGCTCAGCAAAATATGCAATAAAAGCATAGGTGAGGGAAAAGAGTAGAAAGGAATATTTCCATGAAGCAGAAAAAGACACCGATAGCTTCTATCGGTTTAGTGCTTTTGCTACTGATTGCAGCGCTATTTACCGGCTACGGTATGAAGACAGCAGGTTTGTTTGAAAAAGACCAATGGACCATTACGCAGTATGGCCCCAGGGATATTAATTCCAGTTTTTATACTATTTACAATCCCAGAAAGGGACTAATCCTAGTGGATGGAGGCTGGGTGGAAGATGCGGATTATGTCAGGAGTATTATTGCTTCCCTGGGTAATGAAGTGGACGCCTGGATATTGACCCATCCCCATCAGGACCATATCGGTGCCTTTAATGTGATTTATAATGATTTGCGTGAGATAGAGTTGGGCACCGTATATACCGTGGATATGGCCACACCCAAGGAGTGTCTGGCAGTAGCTTCCTGGGACAGTGTAGATGCCTACAATGATTTCTGGGAGTTGGGCGTGGAGAATTTGCAGTATATTTATACCGGAGATAATCTGGAACTGTGCGGACTACAGGTGGAGATATTCAGTGCCTACGGAGACCATGTAAAGCAGTATTCCCATGATTACTTAAACGATGGCTCTATGATGTTTAAGGTGACGGGAGAGACTGAGTCCATGCTGTTTTGTGCAGATGTGGGAGTGGGAATCAGTGATTACCTGCTAAACCGCTGGGGCCAAGAATTGCAGGCAGACTATTTGCAGATGGGACATCATGGCTATGGAGGCCTGAATGACAATTTTTATCAGACAGTGAATCCCCGGGTGGCATTTTTTGATGCCCCTGACTGGTTGGTAAAGGATACCACCGGTAAATACGATACTCCCGAGCATGTGCGTCTGATGGAAGGCATGGGAAGTGAGATTAAGAGTTTTAACTCTGCACCCAATGTGGTGGTATTGAAGTAAAGCATATGATGAGTGACAGAATATCAAAAAAGCTCTCAGTGAGGCAGACAGCTTGTTCGCAAGCATATCTCTCACTGAGAGCTTTTTATAGTTTACAAATTATTTTTCAATATGCTTTTTAGCAGCGAAGAAATCCTTGGTTTCCTTAGCTACTACACCGCTTAATGCAAACAGGGCAATCATATTAGGTACTGCCATCAGACCATTGAAGATATCAGCGATGGTCCATACTGCAGATACAGTCATGTAAGGTCCGATGAATACTGCCAGAATATAAATCCAACGATAAATCTTTACGGACTTCATATTACCGCCTACCAAATACTCTAAGCACCTTTCAGAGTAGTAATCCCAACCCAAAATTGTGGTAAATGCAAAGAAGTTTAAGCACAGCATCAACAGGAATGCGGACACCTGGGGAGGGAGGGGTAAGCCTTCTTTAAAGGCATAGGTGGTAATAGCCACACCTTCCAAACCTTCTACCTGGAATGCACCGGTTAATACAATGGAGATACCGGTAATGGAGCAGATTACAATGGTATCAATAAAGGTACCGGTCATGGATACCAGACCCTGACGAACAGGCTCCTTGGTCTGAGCCGCAGCTGCAGCGATAGGAGCGGAACCCAGGCCTGCTTCATTGGAGAAGATACCTCTTGCTACACCCTTCTGCATAGCTACAAACATGGAACCTACCGCACCGCCCAGTACAGCCTTGGGATTAAAAGCAGCCTTAACAATCAATGCAATAGCTGCGGGTACTTCGGTAATATTGCAAAGAATCAGCACAACACCCATTACGATATAGATAATTGCCATAAAAGGAACTACCAGCTCGGATACCTTAGCAATACGCTTTACACCACCGATTAATACCAGTGCCACACAGATTGCCAGTATCAGGGATGCGATAACCACGGTCCAGGAATAGGTACCGATAAAAGGAATATCTACGGTAAAGGTCTTGTTAGGATCAAAGAAGTTGGTTACTGCAGAGGTGATACCATTTACCTGAGTAAAGGTACCGATACCCATCAGACCTACGCACACGCCAAAGAATGCAAAGAGCTTTGCCAGCCATTTCCACTTCTTGCCCATACCCCTTTCGATATAGTAGAAGGGACCGCCCAGAGCGTGATTATTTTCATCTATTACACGATACTTTACAGCCAGTAAGCCTTCTGCATACTTGGTAGCCATACCAAGGAATGCTGCCACAACCATCCAGAATAATGCACCGGGACCACCTGCTGCGATAGCAGTTGCTACACCTACGATATTACCGGTACCAATGGTAGCGGATAAAGCGGTACATAGTGCACCAAAGGAGGATACCTCACCGGCGCCGTCTGCTTCATTTTTGACCATCCATTTCAGTGCCAGAGGCAGCTTGCGTACCTGTAACAGACCCAGTCTTGCAGTCAGTAACAGACCACCTGCCATAATCAGCACCATCAGGGGTACACCCCATACGAAATCATCGATGGCAACTAATACTTGATTAAAAGTTTCCCACATAATTAATATGTCCTTTCTGTAAAAAATTTGTGTAGTTACAGTAATACACGCAACCTGAAAAACAGGTCTTCAAAAAAAGAAAGATTGTTCACATACGAACAACCTCACAAAAGAATAGCAGAAACTAATATTTCCTCTGTCCTTTTGCCTGAGAGATTGGTATGCAGGGCATACTTTGCACCTTCGGCACCCGTAACCGGGATTCTCCAGAGTCACATCCGTTTATAGTCTTCATCTGCCGAGGCAGACACCTGAGAGTGTTACTCCTTGGGTAGCTGACGCTTTTCCTACAAACTTCGACTGTACTTATGTAATATACACCTGATAGAAAATTAACATAATATAGAATAATTGTCAATAGAGGGGCTTTGCGATATAATGAAAACAAGTGGCTTTAAGGGAGGAAAATCCATTCTAAGGCCGGGGATATTATGGGATGAAGCGGAGTCGTTGGACAAACATATTCACAAATGGAGGAAAGTCATATGGAAATGAGAAAAATGGAAAAACTGGGTATTGAAACCTCTCTTTTGGGTTTCGGATGCATGAGATTCCCGGTAAATGCAGAGGGGAAAATTGACCGTCCCCGGGCACAAGAGATGTTGGATAGAGCCATTGCTGCCGGGGTGAATTATATTGATACGGCTTATCCCTATCATAATGGAGAGAGTGAGCCTTTTGTAGGAGAGGCACTGAAGAAGTATGACCGGTCTTCTTTATATATTGCTACCAAGTTGCCTGTATGGATGGTAAATTCCGTGGCAGATGCGGAACGAATTTTCAAGGAGCAGCTGGATCATCTGCAGTCTGATTATGTAGATTTTTAACTGCTACATGCAATGGGACGGGAACGTTTTGAGTCCATGAGAGATTTGGGTGTTATCGACCGTCTGGTGCAGCTGAAGAAAGATGGGAAGATTAAATATTTGGGATTTTCTTTCCATGACAGTTATGAAGTGTTTGAGGAAATGATCAATTATAGAGATTGGGATTTCTGCCAGATTCAGTTGAATTATATGGATACGGAGGAACAGGCCGGATTAAAGGGTTATCAGCTGGCTACAGATAAGGGCATCCCGGTGGTAGTGATGGAGCCGGTGAAGGGTGGTTCTTTGGCGAATTTTGCAGAAGACATTACAGCCCGTTTCCGTGCTTTGGATCCTGAGGCATCCACTGCCAGCTTTGCACTGCGTTATGTAGGCAGTCTGCCGGGAGTAAAGGTAGTTCTCAGCGGTATGTCCAATATGGAGCAGACGGAGGATAATCTGAAGACCTTTACGGATTTCAAGGTGCTTTCTGACAAGGAACAGCAGGAGATACAGGATATTGTGACATTGCTTCGTAGTCGTGTGCAGAATGGTTGTACCGGATGCCGGTATTGTATGCCTTGTCCTGCAGGTGTGGATATTCCCGGTTGCTTCCAGGCCTGGAATACTTATCATATGTATCAGAATTATGATGTGGTACGTTGGACTTGGGAGACCAATTTGGGTGAGGCGAAACAGGCCAAGAATTGTATTCAGTGTGGTAAGTGTGAGGGTGCCTGTCCCCAAAAGATATCCATCCGTGAAGACTTAAAGAAGGTTCAGAAGGATTTGGAAGAGAAGATTTATTAAATAGAAAACTTTAAGGCTTAAGGAATGGGGTGACCTTAAGCCTTTGTAATGAAAAGCGAGGAACACAGATATGAAAGAGCAATTACTCATTAAATTTGCAGAAGTATTCGGTGACGCCCGGGATGCGCAGGTGTATTTTGCACCGGGCCGGGTAAATCTCATCGGTGAACATACGGATTATAACGGAGGTCATGTATTTCCCTGCGCGTTGACTATCGGTACCTACGGGGTAGCACGTAAACGTCAGGACAAAGACTTGAGGTTTTATTCTTTGAACTTTGAAGAACTGGGAGTGCTTCAATCCTCTTTGGATGATTTAAAGCCCGCCGGTGCAGCTGCTTGGACCACTTACCCCAAG
>JAFUKK010000166.1 GCA_017473665.1 Lachnospiraceae bacterium | reverse complement strand
CAGCTTACGCCAATTACTTCCCCATGCCCATGTAATTACGCCCAATCTGACAGAAAGTTGCCTGTTAACCGGCACCACATATCCGGCACAAGCACAAGGAGCAGCACATCCGGATCTTATCCATATCTCTCATGCAACCTTAGAGAAGATTTGCTGCAGACTGGCTACTCTTACGCCGGCTGCCATCGTCCTTACAGGCATCCCTTATGAAAAAGGCATGGCCAATGTAATCTACGAAAAGGGCATACTTAGTATCCGCCCCGTAGAAATCACCGGTCCTTCCAGACATGGTACAGGAGATGCCTTTGGTGCCGTACTCACAGGTAGTCTCATGCAAGGCCACACTATAAAAGAGGCCGTAGATACGGCCTCCTCATTTGTTTCTCTATGTATTGCTACCAGCGATGTAGCAGCTATTCCGCCTCAGGAAGGCTTGTATTTTGAAGCCTGTCTGAAGACGCTACTATAATCTACTGTGTAAATCCCACGGTCACATTACCGATAGAGCATTCCAAATCAAGCATTCTGCCGGTGCCGTTGTCCAGTTTTTCTCCGGATGCGGCTCCGGAATACTCGGTACTACCCAGTAATACCTTACCCATGGCACTGGACACCTTGTAATCATAATCGGACTGTTTTCCATCCAGAATAATCTTTAAATCTCCCATACTTACATTAATATCTGCATCTTCCACACGCAACTGCTGTATATTCACACTGCCCATGCTCAGATTCAGTTTCAGCGCATCCGCAGAAAGACATTCTCCGCTTACTGCACCTGCTGCCAGTTCCATATTGACCTGTGAGAAATCGCTGCCTGCCGGAATCGCCAATACTACCTGGCCCTCCGCAATAGACTGTACATCACCGCCACTCTTAGCCACTACCAGACGGAGCTTGCCGTTTTCTACAGCATACTGAAGTTTACCATAATCTTTACCGGTCAAATAGAAATGTTCATCTGCAGACTGTACAAATTTTAACATACCTCCGCCTACATTCAAATCTAAGCAGGAAATAGATACCCCCAAATCCAATCCAGTCAATTCCTGTGTATAGGTCTCCTGACCTGCATCAAACATGGACTGCTCATCAATATCATATACGCCCATATCTGCCAAATCATCTAAAGATATTTCATCCAGTTTATCCGCAATACCGGACAGTGCTTCTCCATCACCGCTTACTAAACTGCCCAGCACTTCCTTTACATCCACTTCGCCCAAAACCTCTTGAACCTTTTCATTGCCCAGCAGATTCATAATATCATTTACCCCAAGGCCATGTGTCCCTTCTGAATCCTCTGACTCTGCATCATCATCCCCCCAAAAACCTAATAAACCTCCGGAACCTTCTCCATCACCATTGAGCAGAATGTCAAGAACAGAGCTTTTATGTTCACTATCACCACTGCCGCCCCCGGTAATATGCTGTACCAGCTCGTCCACCGGCGGCACATCTTCATTCTTGCTTGCCCACCAGTTCCATCCGAAATATGCTATTGCGGCAATCATAATCAATAAAACAATGCCTTTAAATAATTTTTTCATATCTTCCTCCTTACATAGGTTATATCCTATCATACCACAAACAGAAAAAAAAATACAATCTCCTTGATTTGACTACTACAGTCTATATTAGGATTGACCGTATTAGTCTGTGCCATGAATTCCACGCTAGAATTTTGTGATATTTGCAAGTCCTTGCAGATAATTTCCTGTACCGTGTGTCAGTTTTTGGTGGAAAACATATTAGAAATCCACCAAATCCACATAGTTATCCACATTTACACACGTGTCAGTTCGCAAAATCAGGCTTTGTCAGATTAGAATTGCAGTGACGTCATTCCTTCAAGTCATCATGAGCGATGTAATTCGGCAAAGCCGGCAACAAATTCTCTTCTCCGTTATTATTCCAATTTTGCCAAAAATTATGCACCCGCTGCCCTACATCATGAAGCCTAACCGGCTGAAAACAGTACCATTCCCTGGGAAAAAGCCTTTGATAGGAGCCCTGTCTGAAACGCTCATCCAGCAAAGCCACCACACCGATATCCTCCGCTGTACGAATCACCCGGCCACCGGCCTGCAGCACCTTATTCAATCCGGGGAACCGATAAGCATAATCAAAGCCGCTTTCTCCCCGGCTGTCAAAATACTGCTTCAGGATCTGTCTTTCTACACATACCTGTGGAATGCCTGTGCCTACAATAATACTTCCTATAAGGCTGTCATTCTTCAAATCAATTCCTTCACTAAATATCCCGCCCAGCACACAAAATCCCACCAGCGTTCCCGCCGAACAGGACCTAAAACGTTCCAGAAATTCCTCCCTTTCTTCTTCACGCATGAATTCCTGCTGTATGAGACACTCCCAGTCCCCCATATAGTATTGTGTAAATTTGTCATACACTGTACGCAGAAACTGATAGGAAGGGCAGAAAACCATATAATTTCCGGCTTTACCTGCCACAATTTCCTTTATATAACATGCGATATTTAAATACTCCTCATCAGACCTGCGTGTATATTTGCTGGTCACATCCCCCGCAATAAACAAGCCCCGCTTACTTTGGTCAAACACGGATCTGGCATACACCTCATAATCCTCCTCATCACCACCAAGCAAAGCTTTGTAGTATTGTATGGGTAGAAATGTGGCTGAAAACAAAATACTGCTACGGCCCCTCTGCATACACTCCTGCAGATTCCTGCCGGGATCCACACAGAAAAGCTTCACCTGAAAAGTCCCGTCATCACATAGCTGGGAATACTTCACATAATGTTCATCCACCCTTTCGTAAATATCAAGAAAGTGGCTGATGTTAAAGTAAAAATCTAAAAGTTCCTGCTTTATTTCCAATGGATACTCTTCCTGTTCCGCCAGATACTCCTCCAATAGGGTATTTAGACGCATGAGAGGCTTTACCAGCTCATCCAACTCATAAAGCATCTGATAGTCACTGCATTCTCTTTTCATGGACAGCATCACCTTATTACAGCTCTCCAAGAAATGAATGATTCTCTCCCCATACCCTTTTCGTACAAATCTGCTATGGCCACGGGAACGGGGCGTGTGTGTATTTTTTTCTTCTTTTATTTCCAACCAGGCGTTATTATATTCACCTGACACTTCCGTCTTATCTAACGTCATCTCTAATGTCAACTGCCCAGAAATGGCGTTTTTACTTGATTTCTGTGATATTTCTGACGCCACTGTCGCTTTTATAAGGCGACGGAGCTGTAAAAATTTTTCTTTTTCCAGTACAGCACTGTACATTTCCCTTCCCCTGTCCAAAAGATTATGCGCCTCATCAATCAGAAATAAATGTTCCCCCCGATTTCCTTCAGCAAAAAATCTTTTCAGATAAACGTGGGGATCAAACAAGTAATTGTAATCTCCAATCACTGCATCTGCAAATAGACTCATGTCCAAACAAAATTCAAAAGGACACACCTGATGCTTTAGCGCATATTCTTCTATTTTCTCCCGACTGAAACTTTCCTCATGAGTCAGCAAGTCAAACATAGCCCCGTTCACTCTATCAAAATGCCCCTTGGCATAGGGGCAATACTCCGGATTACACTCTGTTTCTTCCATAAAACAGATTTTATCCTTGGCAGTTAATACCACACTCTTGAACCGTAAGCCATTCTCACGCAACAGCTGAAAGGTTTCTTCTGCCACTGTCCTGGTAATGGTCTTTGCTGTAAGATAGAATATCCTCTCTCCCATCCCTTTCCCTATGGCCTTTACTGCCGGAAAAACAGTAGAAATGGTCTTTCCCACACCGGTAGGTGCTTCTAAAAATAGCTTTTTCTTATGGTAAATGGTTTTGTACACATGCTCAACTAATTCCTTTTGGCCTTGCCGATATGCAAACGGAAACTGCAATGCCTCTATGGATACCTGGCGTTTCTGCTTCCATTCCCAGGAATAATCCGACCATTTTAAATACTCCCGAAGCAACTGCTGATACCATTCCTCCAGTTCACGAAAAGTATAATCAAAATGAAAATATCTAATCTCTTCGGATTCCATATTACAATAGGTCAAACGTACGCCTATTTCTTCCAATTCATGCTGTAATCCATAGATATAGGCATAGCATTTAGCCTGTGCCAGGTGTACCGGCACGGGTTCCTTCATGTACTCTACCGCTCTGTAAGTCCCCTTTATTTCATCTATAACCACCCTGTCATCCTTTTCAATAATACCATCTGCCCGTCCTTCCACTACAAGTATATAATTCTTACAGGGCATGGTGTAGCGCAGGCTAACCTCTGCCTGATACTCCGCTCCCATGCTCCGCTGTATCTTACGGTGGATACGTCCCCCCTCCAGCATGGCGTTCTCTACAGAACCTGCATGGCGATTGTCTATATCACCCTGGCGCAGCACAAACTCCACCAGATTACGTACTGACACCCGTACCTCTCCCGGTGGCAGTTCCAATCTGGTGTTGGTATTGTCCGCTGATTTTCTGATAATTTCTGTTTGCTCTGCCATAATACTACCCTTTACTGGAATCTCTTGTACTGATAATACCCCATCCCTCAGCGGGAGTCAAATTCCACCATATCATTCCGAAATCGTAATGGTAACAGATTCCGTTGTAAATGCAGGTTCTTACGGTCTTTAATAGCAATACTGCTGCAAAAATGACGAAAAAGCTGCTGATACTGTTCCTCTGCAGCCGAAGGTAAAAATGTCCCCTCCTCCGGTTGCTGACCACTCGCCAAATACCACTGTCCTCCTGCAGGATGTACTCCGTAAATCCCCCGCACCCGGTCATGGACTATAAAATCCTCCATAGGAAAGCGATCCGCAAAATGTGGCATCAGAAAAGTAATAACATTATTCTTTGGGCCGATGGTAGCATACAGAAAGCCCTGCCGTGTCTCTTCAAAACGCAGAAATCCCTTTAAATGGCAACTCTCATTTCTGGCTCCACGAGCCAGCGAAAATACCTTGTGTAAGTATGTGTCAGCCAGATTATCAAACAAATGCCCTCTCCCAGCCTTACGCTCCAGACCATAAACCACCGCATGATACACTGCATTCGCTTTATCTCCGTCCTCTGAAACCAGCGCATAACAAATGGTCAGATAATCCTCCTCACCGAAACGCTGATACAGTGTCCTTATTACCTTCATGGCCAGCTCCGGGTCTGTTTCTACCTGATGATACTCTGCCAATAAAAATAATTCCCCATCAATTCTTACACAACACTCCCTATGCTGATTCCGATCCTCATAAATCCTATATATAGCCGTAAAAATCCCCTCTATGGAGTCTTCACATTGATATACCTGTAGCATGATACCTCCTATACCTTATCACTCTCTGCTGAAAAAACATGTTCCATTCATGCAGGCTGTATAAGGCTACAACTGGCCCACAGCAATCTGTAAGCGTTCTACAGGCTCTATGGGCTTACTGAAAGCCCCATCATCAAACAGAGACATCTGCCGATAACTCATGCCATCACTACCAAACCGTATCCTATCCTTTTCACTGGTAAGATTACGCACAATATAATCTTCCTCCAGCCTGGTGGGATACATCATCCTACCATTACAGGTAATAAAATACACAGCCCGCTTTAGGACTACACCAATCTTTTTCAAATCCTCAAAGCGTAAATTAGTACTTCTCCGGGCCGCCATAATCCGCTGTGCGCTCTTTACGCCAATCCCCGGTACCCGTAGCAGCATCTGATAAGATGCCCTATTAATCTCCACCGGGAACTGCTCCAAATGACGTACTGCCCAATCCTCTTTGGGGTCTAACAGCACATTAAAAAAGGGCCGTCTCTCATCCAGCAGCTCCTCCGCCCGGAATCCATAGAATCGCAGCAGCCAATCAGCCTGATATAATCTATGCTCCCGCAAAAGCGGTGGCCCGCCGGGAAGCATGGGCAGACTCTTATCCTCATTTACATTTACAAAGGCCGAATAAAATACCCTCTTTAAATCAAACTTCCGGTATAGTCCCTGGGCCACCTGCATAATCTGATAATCGTTCTCCGGTGTAGCCCCAATAATCATCTGGGTAGACTGCCCTCCACTGACAAACCTTGGTGCATGCCGATACACCACCAGTTCTTCTTCATTGGATTGTATACCGTTCTGAATCTGACGCATAGGGCCCAGAATGGTCTTACGATGTTTATTAGGAGCCAGTTCCCGCAGTCCTTCTGCCGTAGGGAGTTCCAAATTAATACTCATTCTGTCCACCAGAAACCCCACCCGACGAATCAATTCTCCATCCGCACCGGGAATCCCTTTCACATGAATATATCCGTTAAAATGATATTTGTTCCTTAGCAACCAAATGGTCCGATATATCAGCTCCATAGTGAATCCGGGACTTTGCAGTACCCCTGAACTGAGAAATAACCCTTCTATGTAGTTTCTCCGATAAAATTCTAAAGTCAGTGTACAGACCTCCTCCGGAGTAAAGGTAGCCCGTGGCACATCATTACTACACCTATTTTGGCAGTACTTGCAGTCATAAATACATTCATTGGTCAACAATATCTTCAACAGGGAAATACACCGTCCATCCGCAGCAAAACTGTGACAAATACCTGCTTGAACGCAATTTCCCATGGACCTGCCATCTCCTTTACGTTCCACTCCACTGGAAGTGCAGGCCACATCATATTTGGCCGCATCCGTCAATATCCCTAATTTTTCCATGATGCTCATTCCCTGTACCCTATCCAGATACTCCATGGCCTCTCCCCCCTCTTATCACGCCTTACAGCAGAACATTTGTTCTCTTAATACTAGCACATATGTTCGCCTATTGCAACCGCTTTTTCCATCTTTTCTCCTACTCCCTTTAGGCGCCTGCCGGATACCTACGGGACACGACGGCATCCCACCTCCCGGATAGGAATTCCCTTTGGGGATTTTCAGAAAAATGACCTTTCGGTAGTGTTTATTGACGGTGTCTTTTAAACGATGGACATTGCCTACGCCTGCTATATGTCCTGCAAAGACAGTCTTGTACTTACTGAACAAAATAACTAGCATCCTATACTCCCAATGGGCATAACAAGTGGAGTGTCCATACCGTTGTCTTAGCAAACGCATAAGTAACAAGGGCATTCGACATGGATGTCGAATGAGCACAAGGGGGACATGGATGTCCCCTTTGATGCGTACCTGTCCCTTGTGCTATTCTCCACCGCGTTTGCTTAGACAACTGATGGCACGAAACGTATGCCCGTGGGAGTATCGGGTGCTAGTTATTTTGTGCCAAGTGTACCATCTGTCTTTGCAGGACCTACAGCAGGTGTGCAATGTTCATTCGGTAAAAGAACACCGTCTCTTACCGAAAGGCTCATTTTTGAAAATCCAACCAAAGGGAATCCTAGATTCCGGGAGGTGGGGTGCAGCCCCGTCCCGTAGGTATCCGATATTAGGATTATGGAGCAGTGAAAGGCGGAAACGACAAAAAAGCCTGCACACATGTGCAGGCTTTTGAATAAATGGAATTATAAGAGCTCAATGCCCTTTTCTGCAGCTTCCTGAAGAAGCTCATCGGGCCACAGGGAACACTGTACCTCGCCGATGTGCGCCTTTCTGAGGAAAAACATACAGATACGGGACTGGCCGATACCACCACCGATGGTGTAGGGTACTTCGTCATTAATGACTGCCTGATGGAAAGGCAACTCCTTGCGGTCATTGCAACCGGCCTTTTCCAGCTGGGACAGTAAGGCGTCTCTATCCACACGGACACCCATACTGGATAATTCCAGAGCAATATCCAAAACAGGATAATATACCACGATATCTGCATTCATGCTCCAGTCGTCATAATCAGGAGCACGACCATCATGGGGCTCACCGGATTCCAGCTTGTCGCCAATCTGCATGATACATACGGCGCCCTTTGCCTTAGATATGTAATACTCACGCTCCTTGGGAGTGTAATTAGGGAACATCTCCTCCAATTCTCTGGTAGTTACAAAAAATATATCATGGGGCAAAATCTCTTCAATATAATCAAAATGAATGGCCATGTATTTCTCAGTTTTGCGCAATACCTTGTATACATCCCTTACGGTGGACTTTAAAGTATCCAGGGTACGCTCTTCCTTGGTAATAATCTTTTCCCAATCCCACTGGTCCACATATATGGAGTGAATATTGTCCACTACCTCATCGCGGCGGATGGCGCTCATGTCAGTATACAGACCATCACCGGGTTCAAAACCGTATTTCTGCAACGCAAAACGCTTCCACTTTGCCAGAGACTGTACAATCTCAGCTTCCTTACCGGACTGCTTAATGTCAAAACGCACGGGTCTCTCAATACCATTTAAATTATCATTCAGACCGGAAGCAGGATCCACAAACAGGGGAGCTGAAACACGCAACAAATGCAGTCTCTCTGCCAACAGGTCCTGGAAGACATCCTTTATCGTCTTAATTGCTACCTGAGTCTGATAAAGATTCAATTCCGATTTATAACCTTTCGGTATATTAAGTTTGGCCATAAATTTGCCCTCCTTATATCTTGCAAGATTCACTCTATCATTTAACTCCTTTTTCGGAGATTTTGCAACTGTTTTTTATGATTTATTATCGCTCATATATTACAAACTTTTCGTTATAGAAACTCATTTGATAGTCAAATATTTCCATATAATCCACGATTAACTGCCACTTATCCGCCATACTCTTTCCCTCTGCCTCCAGATAAGTCCGATCCACCATTACCACCGGAGCACGTTTGCCGTCATTTACCTCTACAATCACCTGCTCCATGGCTGCCTTCATAGACTCATAGGTGTAAGAACGCAAATCACTCCAGGGATTAAAGCTGGAGGGCATCTGCAAATAAAAGGACATGGACGGTATCTGCCCGAATAGAATAACCTCCTGTCCCTGCAAGCCCTGGGCCCGCACATACTCGGAAATTTCTTCCAGCCACACCGCTCGCTCCCCATTCATACGGATGCCCTTTAAAACAGTATTATTGTCCACCTGTTCCACTGTCTCCATGGCACCTCTGGTCTCCTGGAAAACAAAATGTACACCAAATCCGATACTCTGTCCCATAACCAAT
>JAFUKK010000001.1 GCA_017473665.1 Lachnospiraceae bacterium | reverse complement strand
TGCCACTCCTTTTATTTCTCCACAACAAAAATAGCTACAGGAAATCTCCTGTAGCCATTTTCCGCATACTGCCTATAAAGCAGCCTGTTTTCTTTTTCTGTATAATACGCCAGCCATACATGCCAGTAACGCCAAAAGCAATATATGGCCTACCAAATTTGGAATGTTGATAAGTCGGTTTAGAAGCCGCTCCGTCAAATCCTCCCCTTGGATAAAGATACTGATAGCACTGGGTATTAGCATCACAGTAAATATACCCACCAGCAGGTAAACGGGTATGGGACTACGTAGCTTTTTACCATTGAAATACATAGCAAAAACAATAATCGCCACGATATCTAGTAGCACATACACTATCTCTGTAGTCGGAAAAATATCCGATGATGTGAATATTCCTATCAACGTAAATATTGCCGCTACTCCAAAATAAAATACAGATAGAACAGATGCAATTTTAGGATTCATCTTATCCCTTACTGTATTATAGATACCATATCCCAGCACAAGGGTAATAACAAGATTCCGTATCGTATGTACAAAGCTAAAATAATTCACTCCCGGTAAGGTATAATTGGATATTTCAATAATTTCCATAATGACAAAGCACATAAATGCCAGCGTCATCATTACCAGCTGAACTTTATTAGCAACCGGACTATCCAGAATTGTGGCTTTCTCTACAACCTCTTGCATATCATCATCCGATACCAGTTCATCCATGGATACCCCAAAATACTTGGCCATCTTTTTGGCAGTCATCAAGTCAGGATAACGGGAACCTCCCTCCCACCGGGAAACTGCCTGTCTCGTTACATACAATCTATCTGCCAATGTCTGCTGGGTAATCCCCTTCTCTTCTCGTATTCTTTTTAAATTTTCTCCAAATTCTGCCATAATCATACTTCCTTTCCATATTTGCTTGCTGCAGCTCACCTTCATTGTAGCCGCCATCTTCAAAAATGGAAAGCAACACCTCATATTTTACTTGTTGACACTGCGTCAACACTTAGAAATTCCGGCCGTTCCAGCCCCAGTCATTGACCCCATGATAGGTAACATACACTGCATTACCGGGAATTCCCAGTTCTCTCTCATAGAGCTCACAGATTTTGGCAGTCATATTCTCATAGGCAGATGCAGAAGCATTACCGAAAAGACTCACTGCTACGTAAGCACCCTTCTCCAGCTTCTTACCACCCATATACAAATCATAATTATCTTCAAAGCCTACCATCAAAAAGCTTTCCGGCTTGCCCAACAATGCAACTGCTTTCCCCAACTCAGCCTTCAGCACCTCTTTCTGCTGCCCTGATACGGGCAATGTAATCTTAGAATCAATAAACGGCATAACAACTCCTCCTTTTACTTTATTCCTTTATCAAATTTATCTCCTTTATTATACACACTTTTCTATTCTCAGTCGATAGCACTTTTTTCTGAGAAACGCTGATTAAATCGGTCCAATCCCAAGGCTGCCACTACTCCCACACCCAGACAGACTATATTTACCAAAAATGCAGTAACTGACCCGACAAATCCTGTAAAAGGAATAATCATAACAGTGGCTGCTATGACAATACCAATAATTCCATGAAATGCCACAGAATAATGGTTATTAAACAGTGCATTCACTGCCTTGGAAAATAATATCACGGTAGCCAATGCACCAATACCACCGGGAACCAGAATAGTAAAATCTAAATGCCCGATACCTGCCACAAAGGGCTCATACAATCCCAAAGGCATCAGCAAAGTAGAAAAACTCATCCCCGGTGCAATCACACTTAATGCCAGTGCAAAGCCACAGAATAAATACCAAACAAAATTAGGCGTAATCTCCACAGACAACACCTCTAATACCACCAACAGAGTAAACACCACCGCCATGGACACATACAGGGACACATAGGATGCTTTATTGCGCCCCTGTTCTCCTGCCTCCCGAAAAAGAGACGGCAGCATACCGCCAATTAAGCCCACAAACAGACATACCGATGGGTCCGGGTATTTTTCCAGGAAAAAGGAAAGCACATTGGCAATCCCCAGAAATCCCACTGCCACACCTAGCATTACCGGAATAAGCTTTGGCAAATGGGTCTTAAAATTGCGGAAGGGCTCCGCCAGAAATTCCATAATTGTTTTATAAATACCAAAGATGACACAGAGTACCCCTCCAGATATCCCCGGCAGCACTGCACCCAGACCAATAAAGGCTCCCTGAACTATTTTTATTATAAATCCTATCCCTGATACGTTTTTCTTCATTTCCTATTTCCCTTCTTCCACTGTTTTTAGGCAAACCACTGCCTTTTCTACCTGATGGTTTACTATCTTGGCCTCACTAATATGTAAATCCAAAACATCTATTTCGATTATCGCACCATCCTCGGGAATACTTCCCATCTGATGCAATATAAACCCACTGAAGGTATCAAATTCCTCATCATCCAGCGTAATCCCCAACTCCTCTGACACCTCATCCAACCAGGCATTGCCTTGCACTTCCCACATATACTCCTCCAGCTTTCTTATGGGATGGGGCTCTACAGTCTCTCCCTCACTGCCTAAATCCCCTACCAGCTGGGTTACCAAATCATTAATGGTGATAATACCGCTCATACCACCATACTCATCCATTACAATAGCAATATTATGATGCCCCTTTCTCATATTCTTAAACAAGGTATCTGCCTTCACAGTATCCGGCACAAAATAGGGAGCCTTAACCGCATTCCGCATAATATTCTCCTTACTTTTTACCTCCAGGCGAAAATAATCCTTGGTATTCAAAATCCCCACAACCCGATCCGCCGTTCCCTCGCAAATGGGGTACAAGGTATATCTACTGTTTGAGATAATCTCTTTCCATACCTCTTCCGAATCATTCAAATCCAGCAGTAACACTTCTGTTCTATGGGTAATAATCTCCTCCGCCGAAAGATCATCAAATTCAAATACATTTTGTATAAATTCTCTTTCTTCGCAATCAATAGTGCCCTTCTCACTTCCCACATCCACCATCATGCGGATTTCTTCCTCACTGACCTGATCCTCCTCTATATTAGGATCGATTCCGAAAACTCGTAGGACAGTATTTGTGGAAAAGGTAAGAAAACTTACCAAGGGAGCAAATACCTTTGCAATTCCGCTAATCAACGTGGACAATAATAATGCCAGAGGTTCTGCCTTTCTCATGGCCACCTGCTTGGGTACCAGTTCTCCGAATACCAACGTAAAGTAGGACAATATAACGGTAATCAAAATCACTGCAATAGAATCCAAAACTTCCACAGAAAGAGGCACCCCAAAATCTACCAGAGCTACTACTATTACTCCCGAAAAATTTTCTGCTGCAAAAGCACTGCCTAAAAACCCTGATAAAGTAATGGCTACCTGTATGGTTGCCAGAAATCGTGCCGGCTGGCTGGTCAATTTGACCAGTCGAAGGGCTCTCTTATCCCCATCTGCCGCCATCCTGGCCAGTTTTGTATCATTCATTGAAATGACTGCTATCTCCGCACATGCAAAGATTGCATTCATAAAAATTAAAATCACCTGTAATAAAATTATAAATACAATAGAACTCTCCATAAACAGTTTCTCCTCGCCCATCACATATGAATTATCATCCTAAAAAATGCAAAAAAAGCAAAGCCCATGCTCATTCCAGCAAACACAGACTATGCCCTGACAAATGTTCTATGTAATAAAGTGATATGGCATTTCTATTGGTACTATCACTGTCCCCTTCGTCCATTTCGATACCCTTGCCCCTTTCTTTATACTTAGACCTTCATTGTAACAAACTGTTATTGGCCCTACTATCAATTATATGTAAAAAAATATTTTACAATTACTTTACATAAGAAAAACGGACTGCCTAAAGCAGTCCGCCTTCTTTATCTATTATTCTGTTGCCACATCCACCAGGTAAACCGATAGATTCGTACTTCGCATCAGATATTTACCAGTGATTTCTCTTTCCAATGCCGCTTCAAAAAACTCCATCGCTTTAGGATAATACCCTTCCGTAGTATATAAAAGAAACTGTCCCTCCTCTAAAACTCTTTGAATGGCTGCCACGTCCTCCGGCGTATCCTCCTGGGTCAGAAAACATAACTGCTCGGGAATCAATAAATCATAATAGGAATACGCATCCATTACCGAACCGTAAACCACCCAGGGCGTAGCTGCATGGGTTTCCAGCAACTCTACATCCTTATCCGAATAGAACAAATAGGCAACTCCTCTTCCTCCGTTAATTGCCAGCACCTGAACCACTGCAAAAGAAAGAAACAACCCCAGAGTAACTACTCCCTGTACAATTTTACTGTATCCGACACCTTTTATCCTCAGAAACAAACTCTGCACCAAAAGATATATGCCGTAAAACATACATAGCATCACCAGCGTAAAACTACCCCACAGATAGCGTTCTTCTGCCGCCGATGGGAAAGTAAAGCATACAATCACCTGATATACCTGACAAATCAAAAATACCAGCAAAAGTCTTGTCATTTGCTGTATTTCTTTCTTCTTATACAGGACAATTATTCCGCCTAAAATACTGCCGAATACAAATATCAATCCTATCACCGTTGGAAAGTTGTCTCCAAACACCGCTGCCACCTGATGCTCATATCCCCAAAGAATATGATCTATCTTTTCTTTTGAAAATACAAAGAGCGATTGAAGTGCCATCTCTCCCTTGCCCCGATTCAAATTCCAGCGACAATAAGGGAAAATAATAATTGTTGTCAAAAGGGCTGCAGCAAAATTTCCTACCCATGCCAGCACAATCTTGCACTCCGAGGATTTCCAAAGCTTCTTTCTGCGGATACTGCTAATGAGCAACCACATACAGCATACACTGGCTGTTGCCGCGTAAAAGACCCAAAAATGATAATGAGTCAGAAATCCAGCAAGGCTCACCCCAAACAGAATAGCAAATGCTTTCAGCGACATTTTACCCTCTTCCATTTGGCGTAAAATCTGTAGTCCTATCCAAACTAAAAGAACTTCCAGACAAAGAAGCATTATATACATCCGTAAAGTCATGGCCTGTTCCAGCATCAGACAATTCAAAATACCGGTCACTCCCACAACCCCTGCTGCAAAGAAGGCACTGTTGGTCAAATGATAAAACACTCTATAAATAAGTCCCAAAGTAACCAAATAGAAAAACAAATTGATACCAAGGCCAATCCATATGGTTCCGCTGCCCTTAAAAACCCACAGTGAGACCATGCGAAACAGCCAAAAATAAAGGGGCACATGATCATTATATAAACGAACCGTAATATCGTTTAAGGACAGACTGTCCAAATCCGCAGAAAAAAACTTCTCCACTTCTTTTCCCGACATCCATTGATCCACATTGGTAGCCGGCCATTCCTGTTCAAAGCCGTTGGCAGATTCATAGCTATATACTTCATCACAAAACCATATCTCTTTTTTGCCGGACCAATAACAAAAAGAAAACACCGCCAATAATAAAACAAAGATTCCAAATCCCCAGCCTCGTAGAGTTCCTTTATTTTGCTTCATTTCCACTCTCCTGCATCAAATTCTGTATTCACATTGATGATAGCATTGCTATTTTATTTTTACAAGAGGTTTTCCCAGGTATAAAAAACGGACTGCCCCGGCAGTCCGTTTAATCAATCAATTATTCTGTCCGCAGTGCCACTACAGGGTCCTTCTTTGCCGCACTTCTGGAAGGGATAATACCGGCAAATAAGGTCAGAATCACACTGATACCAATCAATATCAAAGCCACCGATACAGGTAAAACGGCATTTAAATTAGAAATTCCCGTAACACTGTGCATAATCATATTGATAGGAATACACAGCAAATAGGTAATCAATATACCTAAGGTACCTGAAGTAAATCCAATAATTACCGTCTCCGCATTAAACATACTGGAAACATTCTTCTTGGATGCTCCGATG
>JAFUKK010000165.1 GCA_017473665.1 Lachnospiraceae bacterium | reverse complement strand
GAAATGGATGGTCTGGTCTATCTGAAGGATGTGGCTATTGAGAGAAGTGTTCCCATTTTTGTCATAGGAGATGTGAATGAACTGGCATCGGTGACCGGGTACATTTCTGAGCAATTTATTGCCAAAAAATTCCTGCGGCCTGTTAATGTAAAAGATATTGTAGAGTGTGTAGATAGATTTCTCAGTGAGGATGAAGCGAAGGTCAGAAAGAAAATTTTAGTGGTGGACGATTCCGGTGCAGTGCTGAGAAGTGTCAAAGGGTGGCTGGAAGATAAGTACCAGGTGATTTTGGCTAACTCCGGTACAATGGCTATTAAGTATCTGGCTATGAATCATCCGGATTTGATTTTGTTGGATTATGAGATGCCGGTGTGTGATGGTAGACAGGTATTGGAGATGATTCGCTCCGAAGCAGAGTTTTCTTCCGTCCCGGTATTTTTCCTGACCGGCAAGAATGATAGGGAGAGTGTTTTGAGCGTATCCGCGTTGAAACCGGAAGGTTATCTGCTCAAGACTATGGAACCTGCTAAGATTGTTCAGATTATTGATGAATTTTTTGAAAAACAGAAGGGTACTCTTCTCTAATAGGAAAGAAAATTCACAAAAAACTTGACAGTAGGTTGGCAGAGGCGTATACTGAGCATGTTGAATAAAGATTATTACTAGTAAGAGTGGACGCGCGCCACTCTTACTTTTATGTAAGGGATATTCCCGAAAGGAGGATGTGGATGTCCAGGAGAGAGGATTATGAATCCAGGACGGAAGCTCTGCTGCAACCCATTGCAGAGCAAAACGGCGTGAGTATTTACGACGTAGAGTATGTAAAAGAGGGGGCAGATTATTATCTGCGTGCCTATATCGACAAGCCGGAGGGCGTGAATATCATTGATTGCGAAAATGTGAGCAGAGCACTTTCGGATGCCCTTGATAAGGAAGATTTCATTCTCGATGCGTATATTCTGGAGGTCAGCAGCCCCGGATTGGGACGCACTCTGAAAAAGGATAAGCATCTGGCGGCCAGCATTGGTGAAGAAGTAGAGATCAAGCTTTTTAAGGCCCAGGACAAGGTGAAGGAATTTGTGGGTGTGCTGGAGCGTTTTGATGAGAGTAGTATTATTATTAATATAGAAGGAACATCACGGAGCTTTAACCGTAGTGATATTGCATTGGTTCGTCTGACATTGGATTTTTAAACGATAATAGATAGGCCGCAGGCCGGAAAGAGGTTAGGAAAATGAACAAAGAATTGATTGAAGCACTTGATATTTTGGAAAAGGAGAAGGAAATCAGCAAGGACACTCTCTTTGAAGCCATTGAGAACTCCCTGGTAACTGCCTGCAGAAACCATTTTGGTAAAGCAGATAATGTAAAGGTAGAGATCAATCGCGAGACCGGAGATTTTTTGGTATATGCTGAGAAGGAAGTAGTGGAGACTGCTGAGGAAGTAGAGGATGACTGCTTACAGATTACACTTGCTGATGCCAAAGAATTATCCAAGAAAGTAAAGGTGGGCGACATCCTGAATGTGGAAATCAAGTCCAAGGAATTTGGCCGTATTGCTACCCAGAATGCGAAGAACGTAATCCTTCAGAAAATCCGTGAGGAAGAGAGAAGTGTGATTTACAATCAGTTCTACGCTAAGGAAAAAGATGTAGTAACAGGTGTGGTTCAGCGTTATGTGGGCAATAATATCAGCATCAACTTAGGTAAAGCAGAGGCAATGCTCAGTGAGACAGAGCAGGTGAAGGGTGAGGTGTTCAAGCTTACCGAGCGTATCAAGGTATACATTCTGGAAGTAAAGAAGACACCCAAGGGTCCCCGCATCAATGTGAGCCGTACCCATCCGGAACTGGTAAAGAGACTGTTTGAGGCAGAAGTAACCGAGATTAAGGATGGTACCGTAGAGATTAAGAGTATTGCCAGAGAGGCAGGCAGCCGTACTAAGATGGCGGTATGGAGCAACAATCCTAATGTGGATGCGGTAGGTGCTTGTGTAGGTATGAACGGTGCCAGAGTAAATGCAATCGTAGATGAGCTGCGTGGAGAAAAGATTGATGTGGTAAACTGGGATGAAAACCCCGGTAACCTGATTCAGAATGCATTGGCTCCCGCAAAGATCGTAGCCGTATTTGCAGATCCTGATGAGAAGACTGCAAAGGTAGTAGTTCCGGATTATCAGTTATCCTTGGCAATCGGTAAGGAAGGTCAGAACGCCAGACTGGCAGCCAGACTCACCGGCTACAAGATTGATATCAAGTCTGAAACCCAGGCGAAGGACGCACCCGGTTTCCGATATGAAGATTATATTGATGATGAGTACGAAGACGGCGAATACGAGGACGGTGAGTACGAAGAGTATAGCGAGGAGTAATCCCTATGGCAAAGAAGGTTCCCTTAAGACAGTGTGTAGGCTGTGGTGAAATGAAGGGTAAGAAGGACATGATGAGAGTCCTGAAAACAGTGGAAGAAGAGATTTGTTTGGATGTTACGGGCAAGAAAAACGGCAGAGGTGCATATCTTTGTAAGAGTAGAGAATGTCTGGTAAAGGCCAGAAAGAACAAAGGTCTGGAGCGTTCTCTGAAAATGAGCATTCCTGCCCAGGTGTATGACACGCTTGAAAAGGAGTTTGACAGTATTGAAGCAGAATAAGATTTTATCGGTGCTGGGTCTGGCGACCCGTGCCGGCCGTGTGAAGAGTGGGGAGTTTTCTACCGAGCAGGCAGTGAAAAGCTTTCAGGCTTTTCTGGTGCTGGTGGCGGAGGATGCTTCCGACAATACGAAAAAAATGTTTCGCAATATGTGCTCCTTTTATGAGGTCCCGTTGTTTATTCATGGAACCAAGGAAGTACTGGGAGCTGCCATTGGCAAGGAACTACGGGCTTCTGTGGCGGTATGTGACCAGGGCTTTGCAGACCTACTGACCAAGCGATTGGCGCAAGAGGGATACCATCCGGAAATAGCGGAAGAAACCAGTGAATCATAGGAAATCAGAGACGGCAAGTTGGCCGGCAGGAAAGGTGTGGTTATAAATGGCGAAAATAAAGGTACATGAACTGGCAAAGGAATTGGGTATATCCAGCAAGGATGTAATCAATGTTTTGCAGGAAAAAGGAATTGAGGCAAAGGCAGCCCAGAGCTCCATTGAGGAGGATGCGGTAAAGATTGTAAAGGATGCCTTTGGGAAGGGAAGTAATACAGCAAATATGCAGGAAACAAATAAGGAAGAAGTAAAACAAGAGGTAAAGGCTCAGGAGGCGGCTCCTGCTCCCAAGGCAGAGGATGGAGCAGAAACTCCCAAGAAGAAAAAGAAGATTATTTTTGTGAGCAATCCTCAGAATTCCAAGATGCCCGGACAGCGTTCCAATCAGCAGGGTAATGCCAATAACTATGGCAATAATCAGGGACGTCAGGGTGCGAATAACAACAGGCAGCAGGCTCCTGCCAGAGGCCCCATTAAGCCCCTGACACCTCCGTCTCCCACACCCAGTGTGCAGATGGTTCCCAGTAAGCCTGCCCAGCCCAAGGCACAGCCGGTCAAGGAGCAGGAAACAGTACAGGTAGCTAAGACTGAAAATACTGCAACACAGGCCCCTGTACAACCCCAGAGTGCAGCTCCCGTGCAGGAAAGACCTGCCAAGGAAAACAGACCTCAGGGAGACAGACCCTACAATAGAGATGGTCAGAGACCCCAGGGAGACAGACCCTATAATCGAGATGGTCAGAGACCCCAGGGAGACAGACCTTACAATAGAGACGGTCAGAAACCTCAGGGAGACAGACCTTTCAACAGAGATGGTCAGAGACCCCAGGGAGACAGACCTTACAATAGAGACGGTCAGAGACCCCAGGGAGACAGACCTTACAATAGAGACGGTCAGAGACCTCAGGGAGACAGACCTTTCAACAGAGACGGTCAGAGACCCCAGGGTGGTGGCTTCAATAAGGATGGTTTTAACAAAGACGGTCGTGGCTTTGGTGGCAAGGATGGCGATGATAATCGTCGTGGATTCGGTGGCAAAGGTCAGGGTGGCTTTAGAGATAAGCAGCAGGGGGCCAAGAGCAGCTTTGGCGGAGATGCAGCTCCTGCAAAGGATTTAGAAAAGAAACGTGAGGAAGAGAAGAGACGTTTCAGCCAGGAGAAGGATAATAAGCGTTCCAAGAAGGACTCCATTTATGAGGAGGATGACGCATTAAAGAACAAGCCCGGTCGTTTCATCAAGCCTGAGAAGAAGAAGGAAGTGGTAGAGGAGACCATCAAGGTTATTACCTTACCTGAAACCATTACCATCAAGGATCTGGCTGATAAGATGAAACTGCAGCCTTCTGCAATTGTGAAGAAGTTGTTCCTGGAGGGTAAGATTGTTACCGTGAACCAGGAGATTTCCTATGAGGATGCAGAGAATATTGCTATGGAATATGACATTCTCTGTGAAAAGGAAGTCAAGGTAGATGTCATTGAGGAACTGCTGAAGGAAGAGGAAGAGCCCGAAGAGAATCTGGTAGAAAGACCTCCCGTTATCTGTGTAATGGGACACGTTGACCATGGTAAGACTTCCCTGCTGGATGCAATCCGTAAGACAAATGTGACCGATAAAGAGGCAGGCGGTATTACCCAGCACATTGGTGCGTATACTGTTAATGCCGGTGGTCGTACCATTACCTTCCTGGATACTCCCGGACATGAAGCATTCACCGCTATGCGTATGCGTGGTGCCAATGCTACAGATATTGCGATTTTGGTGGTTGCAGCGGATGATGGTGTAATGCCTCAGACTGTGGAAGCAATTAACCATGCTAAGGCAGCAGGTATTGAAATCATTGTTGCCGTAAATAAGATTGATAAGCCCTCTGCTAATATCGACAGAGTAAAGCAGGAGCTGTCCGAATATGAATTGATTCCCGAGGATTGGGGTGGAAGCACTGTATTCGCGCCTGTGTCTGCAAAGACCGGTGAGGGTATTGAGCAGCTGCTGGAGATGATTCTGCTTTCTGCCGATATTCTGGAGCTGAAGGCAAATCCCAAGAGACGCGCAAGAGGTCTGGTAATCGAGGCTGAGCTGGATAAGGGCCGTGGTCCTGTGGCTACCGTTCTGGTACAGAAGGGTACTCTGCATGTGGGTGACTTTATTTCTGCAGGTGCAGCCTTTGGTAAGGTACGTGCAATGGTGGATGATAAGGGACGCAGAGTAAAGGAAGCCACTCCATCTACTCCTGTAGAGATTTTAGGCCTGTCCGATGTACCCAGTGCAGGTGAAGTGTTCCTGTCCCATGACAGTGATAAGACTGCTAAGAATTATGCTGAGACCTATATGGCTCAGAATAAGGAAAGAAAGCTGGAGGAGACCAAGACCAAGATGTCCCTGGATGATTTGTTCTCCCAGATTAAGGAAGGCAATCTGAAAGAATTGAATCTGATTGTTAAAGCGGATGTACAGGGTAGTGTGGAAGCAGTGAAACAGTCCCTGATGAAGCTGAGTAATGAAGAAGTAGTAGTAAAATGTATCCATGGCGGCGTAGGTGCTATCAATGAGTCCGACGTAGTGCTGGCAAGTGCTTCCAATGCGATTATCATCGGCTTTAATGTAAGACCCGATGCTACTGCAAAGGCTACCGCTGAGCGTGAAGGCGTGGATGTGAGATTGTATAAGGTAATTTACCAGGCAATTGAGGATGTAGAGGCTGCTATGAAGGGTATGCTGGATCCTGTATTTGAGGAGAAGGTAATCGGCCATGCAGAGGTACGTCAGATATTCAAGGCATCTGCCATTGGTAATATTGCAGGTTCTTATGTGCTGGATGGTGTTTTCCAGAGAGGTTGTAAGGTACGAATCAGCCGTGAAGGAACGCAGATCTTTGAGGGTGAGTTAGCATCCCTGAAGAGATTTAAGGACGATGTAAAGGAAGTAAAGACCGGCTTTGAATGTGGTTTGGTATTTGATGGTTTCGACCAGATGCAGGAACTGGATATCGTTGAGGCTTATATCATGGTAGAGGTTCCTCGTTAAAAATGCGAAAAAGTAAATCTAAGGCAGAAAAGAACTCTGCCTAAGATTTGCTATGTTTTGCAGAAAGAATTGCTCCGCAATTCTTTCTGCAGAAGTAGGAAGGATCTAAATATAAATGAGAAAGAACAGTGTTAAAAATACCCGTATTAACGGGGAGGTGCAGAGAGTACTGGCAGAGATTATCCGTGGGGAGATTAAGGACCCCCGGATTAGTCCCTGGACAAGTGTGGTAGCTGTGGAGGTGGCGCCTGATTTAAAAAGCTGTAAGGCTTTTATCAGTGTATTGGGCGGTGCTGAGGTACAGGAATCCACTTTACAGGGACTGAAGAGTGCAGAAGGCTTCATAAAAAATAAGCTGGCTAAGGCGATTAATCTGCGCAACACTCCTGCTATTACCTTTGTAATGGACCAGTCCATCGAGTATGGTGTAAACATGTCCCACAAGATTGATGAGGTTATTGCCAGAGACCAGGCAAATGCAGTGGAGACTGCAGAGACCGGGGAAGCAGAGGAAGAATAATAATTTGGTTTTGATATGTGAAAGAGCCTCCTTGTGAGGCTTTTTCGATAGAAAAAGAGGTGGGTAAATGAATTTATTGGCAGAATGTCAGGGAGCAAAGCGTATCGGTATCAGTGGACATATTCGTCCGGACGGAGATTGTGTAGGGTCTTGTCTGGCATTGTATCAGTACTTAAAGAAGGGTCTACCGGAGGCAGTGGTGCAGGTATATTTGGAAAATCCCGCCGAAACATTCCGTGAGATTGGTGGATTTGAGGATATTTTAGCGCCCCTGGAGGAGCAGGAGACATTTGATGTGTACTTTGCTTTGGATTGTAGCGGAGACCGTTTGGGTGGTGCTGAGCGGTACTATAATGGGGCCGGAAAGAAAATCAATATAGATCATCATATTAGCAACAGCGGTAGCGGGGATGTGAATCTGGTGCGTCCTGAGGTGGGTTCCTGCTGTGAAGTGCTGTTTGAATTGTTTGATAAAGAACTACTGGATGCAGATATTGCAAAAGCTGTTTATATCGGTATGATTCATGATACCGGGGTATTCCAGTATTCCAATACCCGTCCTGAGACCTTGCGTATCGCAGCACAGTTGATTGAATACGGTTTTGATTTTCCCGGTATTATTCAGGAGACTTTCTATCAGAAGACTTATCTGCAGACCCAGATTATGGGCCGTGTGCTGATGGAGAGTGTGAGATTTTTGGATGGCCACTGTATTGTGGGGTGGGTGGATAGACGTACCATGGAGTTCTATAATGTAAGTAGCAAGGATTTTGAGGGTATCGTTAACCAACTTCGAAATATAGAAGGTGTAGATTGTGCTATTTTCATGTATGAGACAGATATTCAGGAGTTTAAAATCAGTCTGCGTACCAGTGATAAAGTGGACGCTACCAAGGTGGTAGGGCCCTTTGGAGGCGGTGGTCATATGCGTGCCGCAGGATGTACCATGAAGGGTACCTTCCATGATTGTGTGAACAATCTGTCCCGCTATATTGCGGAGCAATTAGATAAATAGAGGCTGCCGGGGATGTCCGGTAGGGAGGCAGATATGCTAAACGGAATTATAGTAGTGCATAAGGAAAAAGGCTTTACATCTCATGATGTAGTAGCCAAAATGCGCGGTATTTGTAAGCAAAAGAAGATTGGTCATACAGGCACGTTGGACCCGGATGCTACGGGGGTATTACCCGTGTGTCTGGGTAATGCCACCAAGCTCTGTGATATGCTCACCGACAAGGATAAGGAATATGTTGCAGAATTAATGCTGGGGGTAGAGACGGACACTCAGGATTTAACCGGAAAGGTGTTACAGGAACGTCCTGTAACCTGTACCGAAGAGGAAGTGCGACAGGTGATTATGGAGTTTCAAGGTGACTATATGCAGGTGCCCCCCATGTACTCTGCACTAAAGGTAAATGGAAAGAAACTCTATGAACTGGCCCGTGCAGGTAAGGAAGTGGAGCGTCAGGCCCGCCCTGTGACCATTCATGAAATTGAGATTTTGGATTTGGAATTGCCGGTAGTGCGGATGCGTGTGGTGTGTTCCAAAGGTACCTACATCCGTACCCTTTGTGCAGATATTGGAGAGCGGCTGGGATGCGGAGGAGCCATGCAGAGCTTGCAGCGTACCCGTGTGGGGTGTTTTGAGTTGGAGCAGGCAGTGACCCTGACACAGCTGGAACAGATACGAGACCGGGAAGGGTTGGAACAGGTGGTGTTGTCTGCAGACAGTGTGTTTGTCCAGTGTCCCGCGTTGCATATAAAGGAAGAATTTATGAAACTGCTGGATAATGGCAATGCATTTTTCCCGGGACAGACATTAGAGGGAGAGACTTATCCGGCAGGAGAATGGGTACGGGTATATCGGGGAGCATTGTTTACCGGAGTATATACCTATGATAAGGGCAGAAAATGGTACAAGCCCGTAAAGATGTTTTTATAGACTGTGACAGCAATGCCGCAGCGGATGATAAGTCAGATAGAAGAGGAAGGCTGCATGAGGTGGCCGGATAAAAGAGAACATGAGAATTATAACCGGTTTTGAGGAGTTATCCTCTACAGAAAAATGTGCCGTTGCCATAGGTAAGTTTGACGGTATTCATATGGGACACCGGAAGCTGCTTGACCGGGTGTTTGCCCAGAAGGAAAAGGGGCTTATTTCCTGTGTATTTACCTTTGACCCGGCGCCGGAGGTGTTTTTTGGTCTCTCCGATGGACGGGAACTGACCACCCGGGAGGAAAAAAGACGAATATTTGCACACCTGGGTGTGGAGGTGTTGGTAGAATTTCCTTTGACTGTGGAAAGTGCCGGTATGTTGCCTGAGGAGTTTGTACGGGAGATTCTGTGCCAAAGATTACATTGTGGTTATGTGGCGGCAGGCAGTGATTTGTCCTTTGGACGCGGTGGAAAAGGAGATGAAAGATTGCTGAGAGCCATGGCTTTGGAACTTGGATTTGAGGTGGAGACCATAGACAAGGTATGTCTGGATGGGCAGGAGGTAAGCTCCAGTTATATCCGCAGCTTGGTGAAAGAAGGTCGGATGGAGCAGTGCCGGAGGTTTTTGGGACGTCCCTATTCCATTTGCGGACAGGTGATTCACGGAAATGGTCTGGGAAATACCATGGGAGTACCTACGGCCAATTTGCCTGTCCCCGGAGACAAACTGATGCCTCCCAATGGGGTTTATTTTTCGGAAGTAAGAATCCTTGGGAGCCGGCAGCAGGAGCTGTCCGGAGACCAAAGCCAGGAGACGGTAATACAGGCTATTAGTAATATTGGTGTAAAGCCTACTATTCCGGGAGAGAATCCTTTGGGAGTAGAGACCACACTTTTAGATTATGAGGGTGATTTGTATGATCGGGAGCTGGAAATTACATTCCTTCATTATCAAAGGCCGGAGCGTTGCTTTGACCATATAGAGGCGTTAAAGGAACAAATAACTAAGGACATAAAGGCTTGTAAGGAGTTTTATGTAAGAAAAAGGTAGAATACAGGAAAAATTTGTGTAAAATACGGATTGAAACTTAGACAGCTTTCCCTTACAATTATCGTTGGACAAATCGATAATGAAGGGAAAGCTGTTATGAGTTTGAGTATCTTTATTTCTATGGCAGGTGGCTTAGGTTTATTCTTGTTTGGTATGGAATTGATGAGTGATTCCATTGAGAAGGTGGCCGGCGCCAAATTACGTCGCATACTGGAGATTTTTACCAATAATCGTTTTATGGGTATGCTGGTGGGTATTATTTTTACCGGTATTGTACAATCTTCTTCAGCGTGTACGGTAATGGTTGTCAGTTTTGTTAATTCCGGTTTGATGAATCTGTTTCAGGCCGCGGGAGTGATTTTTGGTGCCAATATCGGTACTACAGTTACTTCCCAGCTGGTATCCTTTAATTTATCTGAATATGCCCCGATTATTTTATTAGTGGGTGTATGTATGATGCTTTTCTGTAAAAATCAGCAGGTAAAGAAATTTGCTGAAGTTATTGTAGGCTTTGGTATCCTGTTTGTAGGACTTAGCACCATGTCCGATGCTATGAGGGGGATGAAAGAGGTTCCTCAGGTGGTAAATTTGCTCAGTTCTCTGACACAACCTATAGTGGCTACATTAGTGGGACTGATTTTAACAGCGATTATCCAGAGCTCCTCTGTAACTGTTAGTATTGTATTGCTGTTAGCTTCCCAGGATTTGTTGGCACTTTCCATTACTCCGTATATTATACTGGGCTGTAATATCGGTTCCTGTGCTACCGCATTATTGGCATCCATGTCCGGTAAGAAGGATGCAAAGCGTGCAGCCATGATCCATTTCTTATTCAATGTAATCGGAACGGTTATTATTTATATCATCCTGTTATTTGCGCAGGAACCTATTATGGAACTGATTCATTCCATTTCTGCTGATAATGGACGATTTGTGGCTAATACCCACACAATTATTAAGATATTCCAGGTAATTATTTTGTTCCCTTTCTCCAAGCAGATTGTAAAGCTGGCATGCTTATGTGTACCCGGAGAGGACAAAAAGGTAAATTACAGAGAAAGTTATCAGTTGAAATTTATAGGCGAAAAGGCTGTGTTCAATCCGGCTACTGCAGTAGTGGATGCAATTAAGGAGCTGGAACGTATGGCATCTTTGGCCAACGAGAATCTGAACCGCGCCATGAATGCACTGATTACTTTGGATGAAGAGGATATAGCGGAAGTATATGAAGTAGAGAAAAATATCAACTTCCTGAATCATTCCATTACGGATTATTTGGTTAAGATAAATCAGACTACTTTGCCCATTGAGGATTTGAAGAGTCTGGGTGCATTGTTCCATGTGGCCAATGATATTGAACGTATTGGTGACCATGCTGAAAATGTAGAGGATTCCGCAAGACAACGTAGGGAAGAAGGAGTAACCATCAGTAAGGAGGCACAACGTGAGTTGGGAGAGATGCTGGAGATGGTTAACCGTATTATACAGTATGCTATAGAAATGTTTATGCATAGTGACGAGGCCCATATGCAGGAGGTTATCCAGCTGGAAAACAAGGTGGATGCAATGGAGAAGGAGTTGCAGCGGGCTCATGTAGAAAGACTGACCAGAGGTGAGTGTACTCCCCAGGCAGGTATGATTTTCTCCGATGTGGTTTCCGGTTTGGAGCGTGTAGCTGACCATGCCACCAATATTGCCTTTGCAATCAGCCTCAGTGAAGAGGAAGAGGAAAGTAACAATTAATAAAATTTTAAATAGCCCGGCAGATAATGCCGGGCTATTTTCATGTATTCACAGTAAAATTTTGGAAATTTTACTATGAATACCACCATTTTCCAGAGTCTTTTGTGTAAAATTACGAAAACTGTTGACATAAAGGGATTCCCTTTGTATAATCAATTTGCAACGTAATAAATTCGTAATAAATTCGTAAGAAATTTCATAGAGATATTAAGAAAGGTACATTCATGAGAAAGAATAGAATGCAGGGGAGAATTGCATTGTTATCAGTAGGCCTGATTCTGGGGGTAGGGCTGGAAGGTATGGTGGCATCTGCTGCAATGACTGATAATAATCAGATATTGAAGACAGCCGGAGTAGCCTCTATTTTGGAAGCTACTTTTACAGAGGAAGAATATATTGCTTTTGCAGAGGCCTCCAAGGGTGCGTCCTGGGGCTATACCAATCTGGGCATCGCAAATGTGGAAAGTGTTAATCTGAATGTGAGAGCACTTCCATCCACCAGCGGTAAACTGGTAGGTAAGATGCGTGCCGGGGCAGCTTGTGAGGTGCTTGAGACTTCAGAGGGCTGGGCTCATATCAAATCCGGCGAGATAGAAGGATATGTAAGTGAGGAATATTTGCTGGTAGGACCTGCTGCAAAGCTGAAGGCCGGTGAACTGGCAAAGTGTTTGGCCATTGCGCAGACAGACGGATTAAATGTCCGCAAGGAAGCTAATACGGAGAGCGAAGTTCTGACCCAGGTATTAAAGGGGGAAGAATTGGAAGTAATAGAGGATCAGGGTGAGTGGATAAAGGTTGCCCTGGATAGTGATGAGGCCTATGTAAAGGCTGAATATGTACAGATTGAGGAAAAACTGGAGACTGCTATTACCATGACTGAGTTGTTGTACGGTGAGGGCGTATCTGATGTGCGTGTAGAGCTGGTAGAGTATGCAAAGCAGTTTTTGGGCAATCCCTATGTATGGGGAGGCACCAGTTTGACTAAGGGCGCGGACTGTTCCGGTTTCACCTTAAGCGTTTACAAAAAGTTTGGTGTTAAGTTGCCTCATTATTCTGTATCCCAGTCCAAGATGGGTAAGAAGATTTCCACATCTGAATTACAGCCCGGAGATTTGGTTTTCTACTCCAAGAATGGTACGATTAATCATGTGGCAATCTATATCGGCAATGGACAGGTAATTCATGCCAGCAGTCCTAAGTCCGGTATCAAAATCAGCAAGTACAATTATCGTACTCCTGCTAAATGTATCAGCTTATTAAATGATTAATAGGATATTCAAAGCACCGCCTTTGGGGCGGTGTTTTTTTGCCTGTTCTATCATCCCGGGTGACGACAAAGGAGGCAGAAAGAAAAAAATAAAAAATGTATTATTGTACTATTGACATAATACAATAAGCGGTGTATGATAAAGGTACATTTTGGAAAACAAAGGAGAGTAGAATATGAAAAAGGTTTTGAGATGGTTGGCAGTGTTGGCACCTATTGCATTGGGAACGGTAGTTACATTTGTATGCTCCTTTATCGGAATATTCGCATGTACATTTGCACTGGGCTTTCAGCTGGGGTTATCAGGAGATGTGACGGCGGCAGATCCTATGCAAATGGGAATTGCGGCAATGAATCTTTATTTGGAGAATACGATGTTGATTACCTTCCTGTCACAGATTCTGAATTTGATTATTTTTGTTATCTGGTACAGATTGATGGGATACAAGAAATTTGTAAATCCCTGCAAGGTAATGAAGTGGAAGAATGTGGGTGTGATTGCACTGGTGGCAGTAGGTATGCAGCTGTTGACCAATATTGCACTGAGTATTGTGGCTGTATTTGCACCTGAGACCATTAATCAGTATTCTGAGCTGATGGAGATGGCCGGTTTAGGTGAGTTAACTGTGGTGACTGTACTGGCTACTGTAATTATGGCACCCCTGGTAGAAGAGCTGATGTTCCGTGGTGTGACTATGAAGCTGCTTGAGAAGGCAGGAGCTAAGTTCTGGCTGGCAAATATTATCCAGGCTGTTTTATTTGGTGTATATCATATGAATCTGGTGCAGGGCGTATATGCAGCTGTACTGGGCCTGGTGCTGGGTTATCTGGGTCACAGATATAAAACTCTCTGGGCTCCTATGCTGATGCATCTGGTATTTAATGGCAGTTCGCTGGTTATTAGTGCATTTGCAGAGTATTTACCTGAGAATATCATTACTTATATTGGGTTTGTGGTAGTAGGTGTGATTTGTATGGTTGGTGCATTCCTCATTGCCCGTACCGAGAAGCAGGCCCAGGCAGGGGAGATGGCTCCGGAAGTGGCATAAATGCTTATAAATACTGAAATTTAGTGTTTACAATAGAAATATTCTGTGTTATAGTATCAGAGTATGAGTTTAGCTGATACTCGGATTTGGGACACTCCGACCCGGTCTTGGTATTTGGCGATAATAATATTTAAGGAGGATTTAGAAATGATTTCTAAAGAGAAGAAGACAGCAATCATGAACGAGTACGCTAGAACTGCTGGCGATACCGGTTCACCTGAAGTTCAGGTAGCAGTATTAACTGCAAGAATCCAGGAGTTAACTGAGCATTTAAAGGCTAACCCCAAGGATCATCATTCCCGTCGTGGTATGTTAAAGATGGTAGGTCAGAGACGTGGTCTGCTGGCATACTTAAAGAAAAAAGATATCGAGAGATATCGTGCTCTGATCGAAAGACTTGGTCTGAGAAAATAATTTTAAGAGTGAAGGCGGAGACTTGCCGAGTATTCGGCACTCCGCTTTTTTCTGATAAAGGGATGAGGTGTTTTTCGGAGGAAACAGGCTTTGAACTTGTCAGAGGAACTGATTAACCGGAACAGTTTTGTACTCGAGACCGCTG
>JAFUKK010000164.1 GCA_017473665.1 Lachnospiraceae bacterium | reverse complement strand
GAACCCAGATGTCCAATAATAACGGAGTAGGTGGAAAAGGCCAGGCCCCAGATAACATCATTGGCAAGGGCAGGCAGGGACATCTGCACAAAGTCTTTAAACAGTACTTTATTACGTACAAATATCATATGAAGCTGCAGTTTGACCTCTTTTTGGAAGGCAGAGACCACGAAACAACCTGCCAGTTCCACCAGTCTGGAGAGAGAGGTGGCAAGGGCTACACCGGTAGCTCCCAGCTGTGGGGCACCGAAGAGGCCGAAAATAAACACTGCATTCAATACGATATTCATGCCAAAAGCCAGCACATTCAGACTGGTACTGATGGATACCTTACCAATGCTTCGCAGTGCGGCCAGATAGACCTCTGTAATTCCCCAGCATAGGTAAGCCACACTTACGGCACGCAGATAGCCTGCGCCCACTATAATGAGTTCCGAATCATTGGTAAATATCCTCATTAGGGTCTCCGGAAAAAAGAAGGAGAGACCTGCCAGGAGCACAGTCACAAGAAGGGAAATCCTTAGGGCGATGCCTTGAATTACACGGATGGCGGAATAGTCACCCTTACCATAATACTGGGCGCAGAGCATAGTGACACCGGTACCCAGGCCAAAATATACGGAAAACAGTACGTTGGAATACTGGGTTGCCAGAGAAACTGCGGATATGGCTGTCTGGGCCCCTTCCTCCAGATAGTTCAGCATAACAATATCTGCAGAACTCACTGCTGCACTGAGCAGATTTTGTATGATAATGGGAAGTACCAATTTAAAGATCTTAGGGTAAAAAGGGGTAGATTCCCATTTTTTTCTGATAATAGCAAACATAAAAACCTCTTTTTCGTCTGTAATGTAAAATTTTTGCTTTGAAATTGATTATACCTTACTTTTGGTGTATTGTAAAACAAGAGAATTAAATTTCCGCGAAAAAGGAAAAAGCAATGGAACAACGGCAGAAAATAGTAGAATTTTTAAAGAGTCCCGCATTTCTGCGCCTGGGTCGCCAGATGCAGGGAAATAACTGGCAGGGGATGTGCATGGGCATTCGTTCTATGCAGCAGAAGTGTAAGGAACTGGATTTGACTGTGTTTGACAGATATTTGGTGCAACTAAGGGATGCAGCTATGCATCGGGACAGCAATGGATGTAAGCAAATATTGGCAATGATGGTTAGTAAAAGGGTACAGTTACTAAAGGAACTGGAGCAGAAAAATAATGAGATATATTAAGCCTGATTATTATGAAAATTTTGCATGTACAGCAGATAAATGTCCTGATACCTGTTGTGCAGGTTGGCAGATTGTAATAGATGAGGATAGCTATAGGAAATACATGGATATTGGCGGAGACTTTGGCAGACGTATGCAGGAGTCTCTGGATCCCTGGGAAATGAGTTTCCGACAGTGTAACGGGCGATGCGCCTTTTTAAATGAAAATAATCTGTGTGATTTAATATTGGAAAAGGGATCGGAGTATCTATGTGAAACCTGTGCCCGTTATCCCAGACATGTTGAGGAGTTTGATGGAGTACGGGAATATTCTCTATCGCTGTCCTGCCCGGTGGCTGCCGAGCTTATTTTGAAACAGAAAGGACTGTGGCAATTTCTGGAGGAAGAGGATGAGCAGGAGGAACCTCTGGCAGAAGAATTCGAGGATTTTGATTATGCTATGTTTGGGGTTCTGGAGGAAACCAGGAGTGTGTTCTGGAAGATTTTGGAGCAACAGATGCCCTTGAGGGAGCGTTTACTGCTTTTGGTGGATTTGGCCAGCCGGTTTCAGGAATTGGTGGATGCAGGTGAGTGCCTGAGTGGTTATGAATTGTTGGAGCATTACGTCAACACTTTGCAGGATAGCCCAGAGCTATTATTAATGCGGGCCGGTGACGGACTTGCCGGTACATATATGGAATGCCTGTTGAGACAGGAGGGTCCTGACTTTCATAAAGCTTTGGAGCAAGGACTGGAGATGCTGTGGCACTTGGAGCGTCTGCGACCGGAATGGACAGAGGTGCTGGCACAGTGCAGGGTAAACCTGTTACCTTGTGGCGGAGAGGGTCATGATTTCCTTCGTAAGGAGTTTTATGCTTCTTTTAATGAACGTGAACTTCAGGAGTTGGAGAATTATCGTGAGAATATTATTATTTTCTTTATCTATACATATTTTTGTGGTGCGGTATATGATGATATGATATTCAGTAAGGTGGCACTGGCAGTTTTTTCAGCAGTATTTTGGGAAGAAACAGTAATGTGCAGGTGGTTTTTGGCCGATAAAATATTAGAGAAGGCGGATTTTGTCCGTTTGGCTTATGCTTATGCCAGAGAAGTGGAGCACTCTGATGAAAATCTGATTGGAGTGGAAGAATGGCTGATGGATAAATATGAACCGGTAAAAGAGGAGAACAAATTTGAAACTGATTAAATATTTCTTTTACGCGCTGTGCGGAGTTTTAATGGTTGCCTGTGTGGTAACATTGATATATGCCTTTAATCCATCCATGACGGAGGATTTGTCAGATAAACTCTATGGTAACCGGACCCAGGAGGGGGTGCT
>JAFUKK010000163.1 GCA_017473665.1 Lachnospiraceae bacterium | reverse complement strand
TTCGGATTAGTCTCCATGTTAGATTACTACGTTGAGAAACGAAGTCTAATGTTAAGTTGATTGAACCGCCGTGTACCGAACGGTACGCACGGTGGTGTGAGAGGTCGGGGAATTTATTAAATTCCCCTCCTACTCGATTATTGAAAGAAATACAGGCGAAAGTAAGGCGTCAAAATGTAGTCAAGGAATTTTACTCTGCAAAATATTAATAGAAGCTTGACTCTTGACAGATTGCCCTTTTACTGATATGATATTAGATGATAAAACAATTGAACTCCATAAGGAGGTACTTGCGATGAAGTATCAGCGGATATTATTGAAATTGAGCGGCGAGGCCTTGTCTGGTGACAAGGGATTTGGCTTTGATGAGGCAACAGTTAGGGCTGTGGCTAAGCAGGTGAAGGAGGCCCATGATGCAGGGGTGCAGATTGGTATTGTGATCGGTGCCGGTAATTTTTGGCGCGGACGCAGTTCTAATGAGATGGACCGTGTAAAGGCGGATCAGATTGGTATGCTGGCAACGGTTATGAATTGTTTGTATGCATCTGAGATCTTCCGGGCAGAGGGCATGGATACATCTGTGTATGCTCCCTATCCAGTGGGTCTGTATACCGAGAACTTTAATAAGGACAAGGTCAACAAGGATTTGGCAGAGGGCAAGGTTGTATTTTATGCAGGTGGAACGGGACATCCTTTCTTTTCCACGGATATGGCGATTGCCTTGCGTGCAGTTGAGACCGATTGCGATGTTATGCTGATGGCTAAGAGCATTGATGGGGTATATGATGATGATCCTCGTAAGAATCCGAATGCTAAGAAGTATGATGAGATGACTTATCAGGAGATTTTGGCTAAGGGCCTGATGGTTATGGATCTGCCGGCGGCAGCTCTGTGTATGGAGAATCATATGCCTGCGGTTTTGTTTGCGCTGAAGGAAGAACGCAGTATTATTCGCGTTGTAAATGGCGAAAAAATCGGAACAACAATTGTTGGATAAAATAATATTATAAAGGAGAGAATCAATATGGCAAAGTCTGATTTGAAAACATACGAAGAGAGAATGAATAAGACAATTAACTCTCTGGAAGAGGAATTTAATACAATTCGTGTAGGTCGTGCAAACCCTCACATTCTGGATAAGATCGTTGTAGATTATTATGGTACTCCTACTCCCCTGCAGCAGGTGGGTAATATTACCGTTCCGGAAGCTAGATTGTTGATGATTCAGCCTTGGGATGCAACTTTAATCAAGAAGATTGAGAAGGCAATTCAGATGTCTGATATCGGTATTAATCCTACCAATGATGGTAAGGCCATTCGTTTGGTGTTCCCGGAGCTGACAGAAGAAAAGCGTAAGGAGCAGAGTAAGTAAGTTAAGAAGAAGGGTGAAGCAGCTAAGGTTGCGATCCGTAATATTCGTCGTGATGGTATGGATGCGGTTAAGAAGCAGAAGAAGGATAATATTCTGACCGAGGATGATGTAAAGAATATCGAGAAGGATATGCAGGAACTGACGGATAAGTTTATTAAGGAAATTGATCGTAGAATTGATAATAAGACCAAAGAGGTTATGTCTGTATAAAAGTGATAGAGGCTGATTGTGATCGGCCTCTTTACTTCATATGGGAGGACTATGATGGGACAATATGAGCGAGTTGCGGAGCTGCCCAAGGAGCGGATTCCTCAACATGTGGCGATTATTCTGGATGGTAATGGACGCTGGGCGGCAGCCCATAACGTGGGCCGTTCTAAGGGACATCTGGCCGGTGCCGAGAATGTAGAGACGATTTCGGATGCATTGATCGAGATGGGTGTAAAATATCTGACGGTGTATGCATTCTCCACAGAAAATTGGAAGCGCAGCGAAGAGGAAGTATCCTATTTGATGATGCTGTTGAAGCAGTATTTGATAAAGAACAAAAAGGATGCAATCCGGAGAAATATTCAAATTAAGGTGCTGGGAGATAAGAGCGGCTTAAGCAAAGAATTGCAGCTTTTGATTGAGGATGTGGAAGCCTCTACGGCGCATCTGGATTCTTTTCATCTGCAGTTTGCCATTAATTATGGTGGAAGAGATGAGTTGTGTCGGGCGATGAAGAAGATTGCGGCGCAAGGTATGGATGCGGAAGAAATCACGCAGGATACGATTGCAGCGAATTTGGATACGGCAGGACTGCCGGATCCGGACTTGCTGATTCGTACCAGTGGGGAACTGCGTATCAGTAATTTTCTGCTGTGGCAGCTGGCGTATAGTGAGTTTTATTTTTCTGATAAGTATTGGCCGGATTTTACTCCTCAGGATTTGGAAGAGGCCATTTTAGATTATGCCCGGCGAGATAGAAGATTTGGTGGAAGAAAGTAAGGGGTTGGTGTTATGCTGAAGAGGACGATCAGCGGCGCAGTATTGATTATTGTGATGTTTGCGCTGATGTACGCAGGTGGTTGGGTGATGCTGGCAGGATTGCTGGGAATGAGCCTGATTGGCTTGTATGAATTTTTTTATGCGGTGCAGCATAGTGGTCGAAAGCCCTTTAGAATGATAGGCATGATCGCAGCATTTGTTTATTATGCGGTGCTTTATTTATGGGCGGAGTATGCATTCGAAGGGAATTTCTTCTTGTTCTTTGGGGCCGGTATATTTATGGTGCTCATGATTGCCTGTGTAGTAAAGTATCCGGAGCGAGAGATTCAGGATAGTGCACTGACATTTGCAGGCGTGATCTATGTGCCGGTATTATTTTCCTTTTTGTATTTCCTGAGGGAGCTGGAGGGCGGAGCCTTCTATGTATGGTATATTTTCCTGGCTTCCTGGGGCAGTGATACCTGTGCATATTTAGCGGGCAGATTTTTTGGAAAGCATAAGATGGCACCCAAGCTCAGCCCCAAGAAAACCATGGAAGGTGCTGTTGGAGGAACATTAGGAGCCATTTTGTTGTGTATTATTTATACGCTGTGTATTCAGACATATGTAGGGGAAAATACCACTACGCTGATGATTATGAGTGTATGTGTGGGCTTATTTGGGTCTGTTTTAGGTCAGACTGGCGACTTGTTTGCTTCTGCCATTAAGCGGGTGATGGGGATTAAAGATTATGGTCATTTGATTCCCGGTCATGGCGGAATTTTAGATCGTTTTGATTCTACGCTGCTGGTGGGACCGGCGGTGATGATGGTGATTTACTTGATTTTGTAAAATTGGAGGAACCATGAAGAAGATTGTGGTTTTGGGATCTACGGGATCCATCGGCACTCAAACATTGGATGTGGTGTCTCAGCGTTCTGAGGAGTTTCAGATTGTAGCTTTGGCTGTGAATACTTCCATTGAAACATTGGAAAAGCAGGTGGGACAGTTCCATCCGCGGGCAGCTGTGGTGTATGATGAAGAGAAGTACCGGGAGTTGTCTGCCAGATGGCAGTGGAAGGAAACGAAGCTGTTATGTGGTATGGAAGGACTGCTGGAGATCGTGTCTATGCCGGAGGCGGATATTGTAGTTACGGCTATGGTGGGCATGATTGGGTTGAAGCCTACAGTTCAGGCTATTCGTGCGGGAAAGACCATTGCACTGGCCAATAAGGAAACTTTGGTATGTGCCGGAGAGTACATTATGAACTTGGCAAGAGCGCATAATGTGCGGATTTTGCCGGTGGATAGTGAGCATTGTGCGATTTTTCAGTGCCTGGAGGGAAAAGACCAGGCTATGCTGCATAAGATT